>JASHRZ010000452.1 GCA_030037055.1 Alphaproteobacteria bacterium | reverse complement strand
GTGCTTTGAGAAATCCATTTCTTCTCCGTGACCTCCTGCCTTCGTGGTGAAAGTGAATACGATGCAAGGGACCGGTTCTGTGGCAGAGATTTACTGGAACCTCAGGGGAGGGACGGGATGAACCTGACGCCACGCGAGAAGGATAAGCTGCTCGTCGCCATGGCGGCGATGGTGGCGCGCCGCAGGCTGGAGCGCGGCGTCAAGCTCAACCATCCCGAGGCGGTGGCGCTGATCACCGATTACGTCCTCGAGGGCGCGCGCGACGGCCGCTCGGTGGCCGAGCTGATGCGCGACGGCGCCGCGGTGGTGGCGCGCGGGCAGGTGATGGAAGGGGTGGCCGAGATGATCCACGAGATCCAGGTCGAGGCCACATTTCCCGACGGCACCAAGCTCGTCACCGTGCATCAGCCGGTCCGGTAAGGAGATGCCGCATGATCCCCGGCGAAATCATTACCCCCGGCGGCGAGATCGAGCTCAATGCCGGTCGTCCCACGGTCGAGCTCGAGGTCGCCAACAGCGGCGACCGGCCAATCCAGGTCGGCTCGCATTACCATTTCTTCGAGACCAACGCCGCGCTGATCTTCGAGCGCGCCAAGGCGCGGGGCTTCCGCCTCGACATTCCTGCCGGCACCGCTGTGCGCTTCGAGCCCGGCCAGACGCGCCGCGTGCGCCTCGTCGCCTATGGCGGCGCGCGCATCGTCCACGGCTTCAACGGCAAGATCAACGGCGCGCTCGGAGGGAGCCCATGACCACCCGCTTGAGCCGCGCGGCTTATGCCGGCATGTTCGGCCCCACCACCGGCGACCGCATTCGGCTTGCCGATACCGAGCTTTTCATCGAGGTCGAGCAGGACCGCACGATCTACGGCGAGGAGGTCAAGTTCGGCGGCGGCAAGGTGATCCGCGACGGCATGGGCCAGAGCCAGAAGAGCCGCGCCGAGGGCGCCGTCGACACCGTCATCACCAACGCGCTGATTCTCGACCATTGGGGCATCGTGAAAGCCGATGTCGGCATCAAGGAGGGGCGCATCGCCGCCCTCGGCAAGGCCGGCAATCCGGACATCCAGCCCGGCGTCGACATCGTCATCGGCCCCGGCACCGAGGCGATCGCCGGCGAAGGCCGCATCCTCACCGCCGGCGGCATCGACGTGCACATCCACATGATCTGCCCGCAACAGATCGAGGAAGCGCTCTATTCCGGCGTCACCACCCTCATGGGCGGCGGCACCGGCCCTGCCGCCGGCACCTCGGCTACCACCTGCACGCCGGGCCCCTGGCATATCGCGCGCATGCTGCAGGCGATCGAGGCGTTTCCCATGAATATCGGCCTCTTCGCCAAGGGCAACGCCGCGTTGCCGGAGGGTCTCGTCGAGCAGATCGAGGCCGGCGCCTGCGGCATGAAGCTGCATGAGGATTGGGGCACGACGCCGGCGGCGATCGACAACTGCCTCGCGGTGGCCGACCGCTACGACGTCCAGGTGGCGATCCACACCGACACCCTCAACGAAAGCGGCTTCGTCGAGGACAGCATTGCCGCCTTCAATGGCCGCACCATCCACGCCTTCCACACCGAGGGCGCCGGCGGCGGCCACGCCCCCGACATCATCCGCGTCTGCGGTGAGAAGAACGTGCTGCCCTCCTCGACCAACCCGACGCGGCCCTACACCGTCAACACCCTCGACGAGCATCTCGACATGCTGATGGTGTGCCATCACCTCGATGCCAAGATCCCCGAGGACGTCGCCTTCGCCGAGAGCCGCATCCGCAAGGAGACCATCGCCGCCGAGGACATCCTGCATGATCTCGGCGCCTTCTCGATGATCTCCTCCGACAGCCAGGCGATGGGCCGCGTCGGCGAGGTCATCATCCGCACCTGGCAGACCGCCGACAAGATGAAGCGCCAGCGCGGCCGCCTCAAGGAGGAGACCGGCGACAACGACAATTTCCGCGCCAAGCGCTATGTCGCGAAATACACCATCAACCCCGCCATCGCCCAGGGCATCGCGCGCCATGTGGGTTCCGTCGAGCCCGGCAAGCTCGCCGATCTCGTGCTGTGGCAGCCGGCTTTTTTCGGCGTCAAGCCGGAGATGGTGTTGAAAGGCGGCTCGATCGCGGCGGCGCCCATGGGCGATCCCAACGCCTCAATTCCGACGCCGCAGCCGGTGCATTACCGGCCGATGTTCGCCGCTTTCGGCCGTGCGCGCGCCGCGGGCGCGGTGAGCTTTGTCAGCCGCGCAGCCGCCGCCTCCGATCTCGCCGCCCGGCTCGGCCTCATAAAGCCGCTGGTAGCAGTGGAGAACACCCGCGGCGGTATTTCCAAGAAGAGCATGGTGCACAATGACAAGACGCCGCATGTCGAGGTCGATGCCGAGACCTACGAGGTGCGCGCCGACGGCGAACTCCTCACTTGCGAGCCCGCCAAGGTGCTGCCGATGGCGCAACGCTATTTTCTGTTCTGAGCACGATGGAACGCCCCGTCGCCCATACTCGTCGCTCCTCCCCCCGCAAGGGGCAAGGCAATTGCCTATGGGACTCACCACGGAGGCACGAAGAACACGGAGAAACGAAGGATGGCGCCCGAAGCGCGCCTAACGTCAGTTCTCCATGTCCTCCCTGCCTCCGTGGTCAATCTTTCCCGCCGGCGTTTCAGCGGCATATGCGATTGCCTTACCTCGAGCGGCGAGGGGCCGTGCGACGGCGCGATTGGAGATCGACGGACCATGCTTAGCGCCGAGCGCATCGAGCGCGCCGGGCATTGGCCGCGCGATGAAGCGCGGGGCACGGTGACGCTCGGCTATGACGACCGCCATCGCCGCCGGCTGCAGCTTCTGAGCGATGCCGGCGAGCCTTTCCTGCTGGACCTGCCGCGCGCCTTCGTGCTGCGCGAGGGCGACGGGCTCGCGCTGTCGGACGGGAGCTGGCTTAGGGTCAAGGCGGCGCCCGAGCCGCTCATCGAGGTGACGGCGGCGAGCCCGGACCTGCTGGCGCGGCTCGCCTGGCACATCGGCAACCGTCATTTGCCGGCGCAGATCGAGCCCGGCCGCCTCCTCATCCGCGACGACCACGTCATCGCCGCCATGCTCGTGGGTTTGGGCGCGAGTCTGCGCCGGATCGAGGCGCCGTTTTCCCCCGAGGCCGGCGCCTATGACGCCGCGCCGCACCGGCATTCCCATGATCTCTGAGGCTGCGCTCTATCGCCTGATGACCTGGCTGTCGCCGGCCTATCCGCTGGGTGCCTTCAGCTACAGCCACGGGCTCGAATATGCGGTGGAGGCGGGGCTCGTGCGCGACCGCGCGAGCCTCTGCGACTGGGTCGCGACCGCACTCGGCGCCGGAGTCGGACTCAGCGACGGCGCGCTGCTCGCTTGCGCCTGGCGCGCCGCCCAATCCTCCGACGCCGCGCTCGACGCGGTCGCCGAATTGGCCCTCGCCTGGCGCGGCAGCGCCGAGACGGCGCTGGAGAGCAGCGCGCAAGGCGCGGCCTTCCTCGCCACCACGCGCGCCGCCTGGCCGCATCGCCTGCTCGACGTGCTGGCGCTGCGCCGTCGCGGCGAGGTCTCCCTGCCCGTGGCGGTCGGCGTCGCCGCGGCTGCGCACGGCGTGCCGCTCGTCGCCGCGCTCACCGCTTATCTCCATGCCTTTGCCGGAACGCTGGTCTCCGCCGGGCTGCGGCTCATTCCGCTCGGCCAGTCCGACGGGCAGCTTGCGATGGCGGCGCTCGAAAGCGTCGTCGCCGGGACGGCGGAGACCGTCGTTACGACGCCGCTCGAGGAGATCGGCACCGCCGCGCCGCTCATCGACTGGTGCTCGATGCGGCATGAGACGCAATATACGCGGCTCTTCCGCTCATGACGCGCTCTCCTCACGGTCCCTTGCGCGTCGGCATCGGCGGCCCCGTCGGCTCCGGCAAGACCGCGCTGGTCGATCGCCTCTGCAAGCATATGCGCGAGCGCTACGACATCGCCGTCGTCACCAACGACATTTACACCAAGGAGGATGCCGAGTTCCTGACGCGCTCGGGCGCGCTCGCTTCCGAGCGCATCATCGGCGTCGAGACCGGCGGCTGCCCGCACACCGCGATCCGCGAGGACGCCTCGATCAACCTCGCCGCGGTGGCCGAGATGAGCCGGCGCTTTCCTGACCTCGACCTCGTCTTCGTCGAATCCGGCGGCGACAATCTCGCGGCGACCTTCAGCCCCGAGCTTGCCGATCTCACGCTCTACGTCATCGATGTCTCCGCCGGCGACAAGATTCCGAGGAAGGGCGGGCCAGGGATCACCCGCTCCGACCTTCTGGTGATCAACAAGACCGACTTGGCGCCGCTGGTCGGCGCCAGCCTCGAGGTGATGGAGCGCGACGCCCGCCGGATGCGCGGCGAGCGGCCTTTCCTCTTCACCAACCTCAAGGAAGGCAAAGGCGTCGCCGAGATCGCCCGCTTCATCGTCGCGAGCGGCGGGCTAGAGCGGTAAATCGCGCAGCGGTTGCCGGCCGGCCTTGCCGTCTCTGCTCGCATCGATTGATTGCGCGGCGAGCGCCGGTTCCTCTTCACCCGCCTCCCGGGAAAACCGGGGCGTCGCCGAGATCGCCCGCTTCATCCTCGAGCTGGGGCCGGCGGCGGCGGGATGGTGGAGAATTTGCCGGCGAAATATCGCGCTCGACAATTAGACGATCTCGCGAAGCTAAGGGCCGTCAGGCCGCATAGCCGAAATAGCTCAAGACCAGCCCGACGAGCAGGTTCGCCGCGCCAGCCCCGTAGAAGATTGCACGATGCTCGAGAATCTTCGATGCGAGCAGCACGATCTGTTGCGGTTGGAAAATGGTGACGACGGCACGAACGACGCTTGCCCAACCGATCAGCGTGATGATCAGCGGCCAGTGGAGCATCCAGACATTATGCGTCAGCACCAGCGCCAAGCCGGCGAGCAGGCCGAGGAAACCGGCAAGATAGAGCAGCACTTGGCTGCGGACGAACTCCTGCAAAATGGTCCGGAACATTTGCGCTTTGGTCAGCAAAGCGATTCCGACGAGAACATAGATCGGCCCCAAAAGCTTGGCGATGAAGATCGACGTCGGCATGTCTGCACCCAATTCTACGGTCTATTGGGAGTATAGGGGCTTGGCCTGGCTTTCGCCGGTAAATCGAAGCCGATCAACCCGGCGGTGGACACTGGTTCCCGGGCCCGCCGTCACATAACCGTCAAACTCGCGTGCTAGCGTCCGCCGTCGCGTTCCGCGACAGAGATGGTCATGCTGGCGAATGGAGCCGATCGCAAGCCGTTCGAGCGATCGCTCGCCTCCCGCCTGATCGAGGCGGGAAAGCTGGAGGCGGCGGCGCTCGACCGCATCTTGCGATTGCAGGCGAGCAGCGAGGAGCGGCTCGAGGCGCTGCTGGTGAAGCTCGGCCTCGCCGGCGAGCGCGACGTGGCGGAAGCGCTCGCGCGCGAGCTGGGCCTTGCCGTCGCCGCGCCGTCCGAGTTCCCGGACGCGCCGGTGCTCGAGGGCAAGATCAGCAAGAAATTCCTGAAGCAGGCGGGCATGGTGCCGCTCGCCGATGGCGAGGATACGCTCACCGTCGCGATGATCGACCCGCTCGACGGCTTCGCGCGGCGCGCGCTGGAGATGGCGAGCGGCAAGACGGTGCTGGCGCGCATCGCGTTGCCCTCCGAGCTCGAGGCCGCTTACGCCCGGCTCTACGAGGCCGGGCAAAGCGCGCTCGGCGCCGTCATCGATCGCGCCGACGCCGCGCTCGTCGCCGACGACGAGTTCACCGACGACGTCGACCGGCTGCGCGACCTCGCCAGCGAGGGTCCGGTCATCCGGCTCGTCAACAACCTGATCGCGCGCGCCGTCGAGAGCCGCGCCTCCGACATCCACATCGAGCCCTTCCAGAACCGGCTCGCGCTGCGCTACCGCGTCGACGGCGTCCTGCGCGACATGCCGCCGCCGCCGCTGCGCTACAAGCCGGCGATCATCTCGCGCATCAAGATCATGGCGCGGCTCAACATCGCCGAGCGCCGGCTGCCGCAGGACGGCCGCATCCGCATCGCGGTGCAGGGCCGCGAGTTCGATCTGCGCGTCTCCACCGCGCCGACGCTCCATGGCGAGAGCGTGGTGATGCGGGTGCTGGACCGGCAAAGCCTGCCGGACGACTTGCGCGCGCTGGGCTTCGACGACGCCATGCTCGCCTCCGTGCTCGACGCGGTCGAGCGGCCGCAGGGGATCGTCCTCGTGACCGGCCCACCGGAAGCGGCAAGACCACCACCTTATATACCTGCCTGCGCCGCCTCAACGCGCCGGAGAAGAAGCTCTTCACCGTCGAAGACCCGATCGAATATCAGCT
>JASHRZ010000451.1 GCA_030037055.1 Alphaproteobacteria bacterium | reverse complement strand
CCGCCGGCGCGAGCGGCGGCGCAACCGGCGGCGATTCGCTCCAGCGCCAGTAGCCAAACCCCGCGACGATGACCACCGCCGCGGCAATGAGGCCGATGACCGCAACCCTTTTCATGCACCCTCGTTGACCCTTGCCAAGCACGCCAGGTCGGGCATTCTAGCCCGGTCCGACAATCCCGGGAAAGCAGCACGCACCGTGACGGCGATCAAGCGGCTTTGCGTCTATTGCGGCTCGTCGCGCGGCGCCGAGGAGAGCTACCGCCACGCGGCGGTGCGGCTGGGCAAGCTGCTGGCCGATGCCGGGATCGAGCTGATCTACGGCGGCGGCCGCGTCGGGCTCATGGGCATCCTTGCGGATGCCGCGCTTGCCGGCAACGGCCGCGTCACCGGCATCATCCCGACCCATCTCTACGAGCGCGAAGTGGCGCATCCCAATGCGCGCCTCGTCGTCGTCGCCAGCATGCATGAGCGCAAGCAGCGCATGTTCGACCTCGCCGACGGCTTTGTGACCTTGCCAGGCGGGCTCGGCACGCTCGACGAGACGATCGAGATCGTCACCTGGCGCCAGCTCGGCCTGCACGACAAGCCGGTGGTGGTGGTCGATGTCGCCGGATACTGGGCGCCGCTCGCGGCGCTGGTCGAGCATACCATCGCACACGGCTTCGCCCCCGCGGCGGCGCGCGGCTATTTCCGCACCGTGACGCATGTCGACGACGTGCTGCCTACCTTCGCGGCGCTGCCGGAGCCGAAGCTCAAGGCCGACAGCAGCCTCGCTTGAGCGGCGCTCTCTGCGCTTCGCTTGCGCCATGGGGCTTGCATGCTATGTTCCGGCTCTCCTGGCGCTGAGGATTCGTCGGTCATGAAGAAGATCAAGGTCAAGAACCCCGTCGTCGAGCTCGACGGCGACGAGATGACGCGCATCATCTGGCAGTTCATCAAGGAAAAGCTGATCCTGCCCTATCTCGACATCGAGCTGAGATACTACGACCTCGGCATCGAAGCCCGCGACCGGACCAACGATCAGATCACCGTCGACGCCGCCAACGCCATCGCCAAATACCGCGTCGGCGTCAAATGCGCCACCATCACCCCCGATGAGGCGCGCGTCAAAGAGTTCAAGCTCAAGCAGATGTGGAAGTCGCCCAACGGCACGATCCGCAACATCCTCGGCGGCACCATCTTCCGCGAGCCGATCGTGTGCCGGAACGTGCCGCGGCTGGTGCCGGGCTGGACAGCGCCCATCGTCATCGGCCGCCACGCCTTCGGCGATCAATACCGCGCCACCGATTTCGTGGCGCCGGGCCCAGGCAAGCTGACCATGACCTTCACCCCCAAGGGCGGCGGCAAGCCCTTGCAGTTCGACGTCTTCGACTTCCCCGGTAGCGGCGTCGCGCTCAGCATGTACAATCTCGACGACTCCATCATCGGCTTCGCGCGCTCCTGCTTCAATTACGGGCTGCAGCGCGGCTGGCCGGTCTATCTGTCGACCAAGAACACCATCCTCAAAGCCTATGACGGCCGCTTCAAGGATCTCTTCCAGGAGATTTTCGACAAGGAGTTCGCGGCGGCGTACAAGGCGAGGAACCTCACCTATGAGCACCGGCTGATCGACGACATGGTCGCCGCCGCGCTCAAATGGAGCGGCAACTTCATCTGGGCCTGCAAGAATTACGATGGCGACGTGCAGTCCGACGTGGTGGCGCAAGGCTTCGGCTCGCTCGGCCTGATGACCTCGGTGCTGCTGACGCCCGACGGCAAGACGGTCGAGGCGGAGGCGGCGCATGGCACGGTGACGCGCCACTATCGGCTGCATCAGCAGGGCAAGGAGACCTCGACCAATCCCATCGCCTCGATCTTCGCCTGGACGCGCGGCATTGCCTATCGCGGCGAGTTCGACGGCACCCCCGAGGTCAAGCGCTTCGCCGAGACGCTGGAGAAGGTCTGCATCGACACGGTGGAGGCCGGCTTCATGACCAAGGACCTCGCGGTCCTGATCAGCCCCGATCAGCCCTGGCTGACCACGACCAAATTCCTCGACAAGCTCGACGAGGGCTTGAAGCGCGCGATGAAGTAAGGTGCCCGCCGGCTCAGCCGGCGAGCAGGATCTGCCCCAGGCCCAGGGCGGCAGCAAGCAGCGCGATCACCCGCGGGGCCGCGCGCTGGCCGGCGTCCAGCGCCGCCAATCGCGGGCGAGATCGCGCATCATGCGCGCGCCGGTCGGCGGCTGGGCGATGGCGAGGGCGCGGGACCGCTCCATGATGCTGCCGCTCCTCACTGGATGCAGACGGGCTCGAGATCGTGCCGGCGGAGCGCGGCGAAGGCCAGGTCGCGATCGGCAAAAAGCATGAGATAGCTGCCGTCGGCGGCATGGGCCGCATAGGCCTCGACGCCTTCGGCGTCGACGCGCTTGACATAGGCGATGCCAGGACAGCCCAGTTCGGAGAATTCCTGCGGCGAGAGCAGCCTCGATTTTGATAAAGCCGGCATCGGCCTCTCCCTCCGCGTCCTGAAGCGGTCGCCAAGAAGCCTAGCATCGCTTTGGTTAACGCCGGCTTTAGGCGGCGCCCCGTCCGATCGTTTTTCTTCGGCGCGGGGCGCTCAGGCCGCCGCCTGCG
>JASHRZ010000450.1 GCA_030037055.1 Alphaproteobacteria bacterium | reverse complement strand
GGTGCCGGCGCAAACTGTTCGTTGCGCTTGCACGAGGATCGCAAAGCTGCTCCGCTCCTTCGGAATGGATCGAATATGACTGGCTTCACTGATATCGCAATATTCCTTGGGTACGCGCGACTTTGGTGGGATCTGAAATGTCAGCTCGGATACCACGCGCCACGCTTTGTGTCCGTGATCCAAATCAATGCCCTTGCCTGCTGCCCGCCGCAGATTCCGGTAACGCCGCGGATGTTGCCGAGCAACCGTGGCGACGGCCGTCGGTCCCCGCCGCACGAGGCCGACCGGCGGCCGGATGAGAGGTGCCGCTTATGGCGCGATCAACCTATCTGATCACTGGCGGCGCCGGATTTCTTGGGATCAACCTCTGCCGGTTCTTGCTGCCACGCGGCGTAGCGCTTCGCTCGCTCGACATTGCGCCATTTGATTATCCGGAGCGCGGCGCGATCGAGGCGATCTTGGGCGACATCCGCGATGCGACGACAGTGGATCGGGTGAGTACGGACGTCGACACCATCGTCCATTGTGCGGCGGCGTTGCCGCTCAGCAGCAGGCACGAAATCTTCTCCACCAACGTCGAGGGCACGCGCATCCTGCTGCAGAGCGCCGTTGATCACCGCGCCTCGCGCTTCATCAACATCTCCTCAACCGCGGTCTACGGTATCCCGAAGCATCACCCCATCGACGAGAATGACCGCCTCCACGGCGTCGGTCCTTATGGCGAATCCAAGATCAAGGCGGAAGAGCTGTGCGGGGAGTTTCGCGCCAAGGGTCTTTGCGTGCCTCAGCTTCGTCCGAAGAGCTTCATCGGCCCAGAGCGGCTCGGCGTCTTCGAATTGCTTTATGACTGGGCCTATGAGGGCAGAAATTTTCCTCTCCTCGGATCTGGAAATAACCGCTACCAGCTCCTGGACGTTGAAGATCTCTGCCGCGCCATCTATCTCTGCGCAACGGCCGCCCCCGACCAAGCGAACGATACCTTCAACGTCGGCGCGACAGATTTCGGGACGATGCGGGAGAACGTACAAACGGTGCTCGACCGCGCCGGGCACGGCAAGAAGGCCGTCTCCCTTCCTGCCGGGCCCGCAATCTGCGCCCTCAGGCTTCTCGAATTCCTCCGCCTGTCGCCGCTTTACGAATGGATCTATGAGACGGCAGCGCGCGACAGCGTCGTGTCGACCAAACGCATCGAGACCAGGCTGGGCTTCGTCCCGAGATACTCGAACCGCGAGGCGCTCATCCGCAACTACGATTGGTATGTTGCGCACCGCGAAGAAGTTCGACGCAGATCAGGTCGATCGCATCGCGTGGCATGGAGGAAAGGTGCGTTGCAGCTTGCCAAACTTCTTTTCTAGGGCGAGACCTGCCGTGGAGGAGATTTGAGTTGCGCCTGTGTGACGCAGAGGAGCCGTCCGCCATCGACCAGAACGCGACTTCTCGAGCGCAAGAGGAGCGGCCCGTGGCTCTTTCGGGTGAGAGTGCGGTTCCAGGCGAACGCCCCGTGCCGCTCGTCGTCACCCTTGAAGGCGGTCTCGTGGCCACGGACCTCCTGATCGAGTGCCTCTTCCTTTTGGCCAGGCAGAAGCCGCTGGCGGTACTGCGGACGCCCTGGTGGCTCGCACAGGGCCGGGCGCGATTCAAGCAGCACTTGGCGCGCGAGGTCGTCCTGGACGTTCATACGCTTCCCTATCATCGCGATCTGCTCGCCTATCTCGAAGTGGAGAAGCGCGCGGGGCGTTGCTTGGTCCTGGCGAGCGCCATGGACGAGGCGGTTGCACATCAGATCGTCCGTGAGATTGGGCTGTTCGATGTCGTGCTCGCGAGCGACGGCATCACCGATTTGAGCGGCGAGCAAATGCGGAAGCGGCTGGTTGCCGAATTCGGCGCCGAAGGTTTCGACTACGCGGACCATAGCGGCCGGGATCGCGCGATCTGGGGTGCCGCCCGCAAAGTGATGCTGATTCGGCCGAGTCCCCACCTGCGCGCGATCGCAGCGAAGATGTCCAAAATAGAGCGCGTGTTCGGAGAGGATCGGCCGGGCTCGGAGGTCTATCGGCATGCTTTGCGTGTCGATCACTGGGTCAAGAGCGTGCTGGTTTTTGTGCCGCTTCTGGTGGCTCACCGGCTTTACGACATCGGACTTCTGACGCATGCTCTGATCGCTTCCGTTGCCTTCAGCCTCTGCGCCTCGAGCGTTTATCTGCTGAACGACATGATGGACTTGGCGCATGATCGCGCCCACCCTTACAAGAAGCATCGCATGCTGGCCTCCGGCCAGCTCTCGGTCGAAAGCGCCGTCAGGCTGATACCGCTGTTGCTTTGCGCCGCATCCGCGCTCGGCGCCACGCAATCGCTGGGCTTCTTGGGTGTCATGGGGGCTTATTTTCTCCTCATGGCCGGCTATTCCTTGAAGCTCAGGGACGTCTTCGTTCTCGATGTCCTGACGCTCGCCACGGGTTACGCCTTGCGCGTGGTCGCGGGCGCGGTCGCGGCGAAGCTGGAGGCGCCGGGTTGGCTGCTGCTTTCGTGCATCCTGTTCTTCGCCGGACTGGCCTTCCTCAAGCGCTATGCCGAGCTCCTGACCATGCGGGCGCTGCAGGGGCAGGAGGCCCGAGCCCGCGCGTACCGCGCCGATCAGAGCCGCATGGTCGCCTTGATCGGCTGCTCGAGCGGATATCTGGCGGTGCTCGTGCTTGCGCTCCATACCGGCAGCAGGGGACCGCTCAATGTGCGGTCCGCGGCGGTCTGGATCGTCCTTCTATTGCTGGTCTATTGGATCACTCACATCTGGCGGATGGCACATCGCGGACGCATAGCGAATGATCCCGTGGTCTTCACGCTCAGAGACCGCACCAGTCTCGTCGTCGCGGTCCTTATGGCCATAGCCGTGTTGATCGCGACATGAGCCTGCGCATGCGCCGAGGCCTCATCGTGATCATGGCCGTCACACTCGCGCCTTTCCTCTCACATTTATACGCGTCATCGGCAGCGAGCGAGGCAGAACCTACATCGGCGGCTCGGCTGGCGGAACAGGCGGCCCAATACAATGCAGAGGCACCGAAGACGATTGTCGAGCTGCAGCAATTTCGACGGAGCGAAAGCATCCGCGTCGAGGCAAGCGGCGGCCGTCACGGCACGGGGACGCTCATCGATCTCAACCCAACCATCGGCGCCTGGCTCCTGTTATCGCTCGATTGGGGGAAGGAGGGCGGCGCCGCAACCTATCATCTGGAGAATCCAAGCCCGCGGCGGCAAACCATTCGTCTGGACCCACATGGCATTCAAATCTTTGTCGCTGGCCGCGCTGCTCTCTGCGATCTCTGGTCGAGGGACGCTATGAGCGACCTGGAGCAGGCGAAGCGCTCCAGCCTGCCTTATGCGCCAGTCTGTGACGGCCATCTTTACCTGCGCAATCACGTGAGCGGAAGCGCCACGAACCTGGAGCGCATAACTGATTTTCTGCGCGACCACGTCTGGGGCGGCGAGAAGATCATCGGCTTTGTGCGCAATGAATTCTACCGCGATCGCTTCATGGAAAAGCCGGTTCCCGGCGCGCCCTCGGCGCCGGTGGCAGGCGAAGTCGTGCCTCCGGACTGGCCGCGCCCGGCCTCGCTCAGCGGTGCCGATGGCGATCATCCAATCGTGCCGGAGCATCTCGGTATCGATATCGGCCAATCGGCGGGCGGCCTTTTGCCAGGGCGCTGGTACCCCGTGCGCGGCCTTGGCGGCGTCTATGTCAGTCTCCTGCAGGCGAGGGCGATCGCCCCGGAGATCCTGAATAGCTATCGGAACATCGTGAACGATCTGGATGCTGTGGAAGCGAACGCGCTGGTCTATCTTGTGGCCTTCGATCTGGCGGCGTTCGATCTCGGCTTTGCTGTCGGTACCGACCACCCGCGCGTCGGCTGGTCGGAACGCGTCCTCGGCCGCATGCGCGACAGCCGCCTTCCGGGTCCGGACGGCATCGATACCATTGCCCCCTTGGTGGCGAATGGAATGATCATGCCGGCGCTCGGGCCGCGAGCGGTCGCCACCTTCACCGGCGGATTCAAGCGTCAACACGGTGCCTTTCGCTACGGGCCCTTCGCCGAGCGGAACCACGGCAGTCATTATGGCTTCGTGGAGGAAGGCGCCGTGCTGAGCAAGCTGGTGCCAGGATTGTCGACGCTCTATGTGCTGGACGACGGCTCGGTCGACATGAAGACCTGGACCGCGCAGGACGACGCCTCGCTTTCGCGGGTGAAGCACGCTCGACAGAACGGCGTGCCGCTCATCGAGTATGACCCGGCAATGAACGCTTCCACGCCTGGGTCGCTCGTTGGGCGATGGGGGCCCGGCAACTGGTCGGGCTCGGCCAACGAGGATCTGCGCAGCTTGCGTGCCGGCGCCTGCCTGCAGCAGACGCGAGCAAGGCGCTTTCTAGTCTACGGCTATTTTTCAGCCGCGACGCCCTCGGCGATGGCGCGTGTCTTTCAGGCCTATGGCTGTCGATACGCGATGCATCTCGATATGAACGCGGTGGAGCATACCTACCTGGCGCTGTACCTGCGCAGCGGAAACCAAATCATCGTGCAGCATCTGATAGAGGCCATGGCGGACGTCGACAAGAGGTCTGGTGGCAGCTTGGTCCCTAGGTTTCTCGGCTTCGCGGACGACCGCGACTTTTTTTATCTGTTCCGACGGGAGGAGCCGAGATGACCAAATCCCCGCTGCTGCCTGCCGTGCTGTCCGTGGTTTCCCTGCTATGCACTTCAGCGACCGCCGGAGCAACGGCGTTGCAGACGGCGAACGAGCAGCTTTTCAGTCAGTTGCAGTCCGTTCGCGGACTCTCAGATCGGACGATGGAGGCCATCCGCGCCATTTTTGCCCATTCCGGTTTCATCGGCCAAGGCAATCCGGCCATCTCCGAGCACCCGGAGACGCCGGAACAATGTCGCGCGAAGCTCGAGCGGCAGTCGGTGAGCTATGCCAACCCGGAATTTGAAAGAATATGCCATGCCAAATACATGGCGCCGCTCTATGACCCGACCACGACCAAGCCGGAAGCGGCGAAGGCGTGCATCGATCAGTTCGAATATCCGGACATCCCCTGCGTCTACCCCGTTGTCTGGGTCCGCGCGCGCGAGGCTGCAGAACTGTGCGAGGCGGAGGGGAAACGGCTGTGCGACGCCCATGAATGGGAAGGTGCGTGCGCCGGCCGTCTCGAGCCGCCGGACTATCGCTTCGATCTCGCCGCAGGAGTGAGTCCAGGGGTGGCCGTGAGCCGCATGCGCGCCGCGCACAACCGAGCGCACGAAGCGGACAAGTCCTGGAGCTATGGCCCCGCTTACGAACGGGGCATATGCGCCACGGGCAGCCACAAATCGGCAGGATGCCCCGGGGGCGGGTGGTCGCAATGCGGTTCCAACACCTATCCCGCAGGCGACTTCCCCGCCTGCCACAGCTCCCTCGGTGTCTACGACCTCAACGGCAACGCGGCGGAGCATATGAATCTGCCGCTGAATGAGCGGCAAATGGCAAGCCGCGGCAGCAAGGAGCTTGGCTACACCGAGATGAAGGGCAGCTGGTTTATCTTCGACAGCTACCGGGCGCATGAGGACTGGTGCCGGTGGCGGGCGCCCTTCTGGCACGGCTCGCGGGTGATGGACCAGAACAGCCATGCCAACTATCACCTCGGATTTCGTTGCTGCAAGACGCTTTAAGCGCAGCTCGGTACTCGGCGAGGAGAACACTCACGGCGCGGAGATGTCGAATGATCCGGTCTCCGTTCCGGCAGTCGCAAGAGCATAGGCAAGAAGTGTGGCCAAAAGTTCCGCCGGGCGCGGGATTTCGCCCTCGTCACTCAGCAAGGGGGCGAGTTCGGCGTCGGCCAGTACTTCAAGGAGCGACCTCGGCTCGCCGTTGACATATGCCACGCTGCTGACAAGACGTACACCGTGACTGTAATCCGCGTAGCGCGCACCGTGCACTGTGCTGAGCGGCTGGATGGGACTATCGGGTGCCCGATGCCATCCATAGATCGCTACGCGCCCAGGGGTTCGCCACAAGCGATTGGTGAGGACGAGATCCTTCTTGTGGCCGGCGGTCAGCACACCCCGCGAGGCATCGAGCGCTAACCGCTGCTCGTCGATGAGCTCGTTGTGACGCCAATAGTATCGAGTGGAGCGCATCTCGTCGCCGGCGGGCAAAGGCTGCGGCGCCAGGCGCACGGTCGCTTGCGCGTAGATCGCGTCAACGAGCTTGCTGGTGGGAAGCGTGAAGCCATAACGCTGTGCCACTCTAAGCGCCGTGCTCAACCTCATCGGCATGCGCAGGAAGTCGCGATCGGAGCCGATCGCGAGGTAATCCGGCATAACACAGACGGTCACCGACCCCGCCGCGCCGTGACGCAGCTTGCCTCGAATGTGGATGGGCGCGAGGCTTCGGAGAAACGACGGGAGATTGCCGGCTATCAGCTCGGCCTCGGCAGCCTGATCGCGCTCGGTCTCACTCATCCCTTGCACGCGCCGAACGAACTCGCTCCCGCTAAGCGCCGATGGCGGACGCGATGGCAGCGCCCGCAGGAGCGCCGCATCACAGGGCGGCGGCACCATCTGCGCCCATGCAACCCTGGGCATGGAGAGGGCGACGCAAAACAGCAATGCAGCGCTTTTGATCACATCGCTCTTCAACGGCGCCTCGTTCTTAATCCTGACAAACGGCGATCATCACCAGTCGCTCAGCCCAGCCAGCTGGTTAACGAAGTGTTAAAGGGTTCTGGCGCCGACAACGCATTCCGCCGGCCCGCTGGCACTTCTGCCTACCACGGTTTCGGACTGCAGCCTAGCGCGCTTGCATACCATCAGAGAGGGGCTCGAGAGATCTGAAGCGCACCGCCACCAAAGGGACATCGAATAGGTCGACTGGCTCGACGGCGTAATGGCGACGATCATCGCCACGGGAGCCGCCAGAGACGAGCGCTCGAGGCGTATGCGTGGCTGCCAGCAGGTGACGTTCCGCATCGGCGGCGTGCCGCATGGGACGATCGCATGGATGTGCGAGATTCTCGAGGCCGAGCTCGTGCCGCCGCAGGAGCGTTGAAAGAGTACTTTCGCCCCACCTGCCACCAAATTCGCAACTGAGCCCCGTATGATGGCTCAGCGCCGCCAACCGCCGCCGTGCCAGCCGCCCTCGCACCGCCGCCTCAGTCGCCGCCGCTCTCGGATACGCGTGGCATTGCCTAAATTAGGCAAACCGTGGGCAAAGACGGTGCGGCTGGTGCGGGGCGGGCGGACTGAAATTTGAGAGCAAATTCGCTGAAATTGCCGGCTGTGGCCCGTTCAGCGCGATCTTGGCAGCCCCTCGCCAACCGTCGCGCGGCAAACTTGCGCATAGCGCCCCGCGGCTCGCAGCGATCGCCAGCATTAGGCGCGCGTCTGCGCCTCGCCAGCTACGCCCGCAAATCAGCGGCGATTCTTGACGCAGTGGCCTTTGATGTAACGACCGCTCTTGGCCCGGTGCCCGCGCACGTAGTGGGCGTGTCTCCCGCATTTGACCGCGGCGTCCATAATGCTGGAAGCCGCCGCCGGCGCCGATTGAGGCGCTAAACGCTCCACGGCGTGCCCGACCGCGGGCGCGAAGGTCAGCAGTCCGAAGATACATATCGCAGCAGCGCGCAATTGTTCCTCCGTTAAAGTCGCCACGACCTTCGCAAGGCTCTTCTGCGTGGTCAAGCCCTCTTGGCTGGTAATGATGGCGCTGTCCATCTTATCCATGCACGGCGCACTTTGGCACGCCGTTCGACCTCTGTGAGGATAATTCACCGAAAAGTGGCGCAGTACCGATTCACCTGCCCGAGAAGCTTGAGCGGAGCAGGCGATGCGCCATGGCATCTCAAGGAGCGTGGTGGACCGATGTTGATCTGGGAGAAGTCTACCGTCGGCGTGGCTCGATGAACACCGGTCCAAGAAGCGCACCGTCCCGCGCAGGGCCTGTGCAAGAAGGCCCGCGGAAGCGGCCAGTCGGCCAATACGCCAATAGGCCCCGAAAGAAGCGCGGCCTATTGGCACTTCTTGCATCGCCGCGGTTTCGGGCCAAACCTATCCGTGGAGGAAAACCGCGTCCGATCGCTTTGCCGAGGCTCAATGCCGTCCGTCGGCGTCAGTTCGGTGATCAAATGCCGAGCTTGGACGCCATTGACGGTTGACGCTGTGTCGGCTGGCCCTGTCCCCCGATCTGAACGCCGGGCGCCTGGCCGTCGCACGCACAGGCTCACTACCGGCGCCGCGCGCTCCGCGGCATAGTCGCGCCATGACCGTACACAGCTCGTGGCTCTGGGCGGTGCCGTTTCTCGGCCTGCTGCTCACCTTCGCCTGCGCGCCGCTGCTCGCGCCGCCGCTGTGGCATCGCCATTATCCCTGGTGGACGGCGCTGTGGTCGCTCGCCTTTCTCCTGCCGGCGGCGGGGATCGACGGGCCCGGCGCGGTGCTGGACGCGGTGCTCGCCACGGCGCTGCTGCAATATCTCCCCTTCGTCCTGCTGCTCGGCGCGCTCTTTGCCGTCGCCGGCGGCTTGCGCATCACCGGCACGCCGCGCGGCGGACCGCTCGTCAACACCGCGTTGCTCGCGCTGGGGGCGCTGCTGGCGAGCTTCATCGGCAGCACTGGCGCCGCGCTGCTGACCATCCGGCCGCTGGTCCGCGCCAACCGCCACCGCCGCTACCGCCGGCATGTGTTCGTCTTCCTCATCCTGCTGATCGCCAATGTCGGCGGCGCGCTGACGCCGCTCGGCAATCCGCCGATCTTCCTGGGCTTTCTCTCGGGCGTGCCGTTCTTCTGGCCGCTCACCCATCTCTGGGCGCCGACCGCGCTCGTCGGCGGCGGGCTGTTGGCGAGCTTCTACGCGCTCGACCGCCACCTCTTCAGGCGCCGCGGCGGCGACAATCCGGCGCTGCTACCCGAGATCGAGAAGCTCGGCCTCGAGGGCGGCGTCAACCTCGCGCTGCTGGCCCTCGTCATCGCCGCGGTGATGCTGCGCGCTTTCTGGCATCCCGCGGCGGCGCTGTCGCTGCGCGGTTTGCGCTGGGATGCCGAAGCTATCACCGCCGATGCGCTGCTGCTGGGGGCGGCGCTGCTGTCGCTGGCGCTGACGGCGCGCCAGACGCGCCAGCGCAACGATTTCGCCTGGGCGCCGATGACCGAGGTGGCGATCCTCTTCGCCGGCATCTTCATCACCCTTCTGCCGGTGACGGCGATGATCGCCGCGGGACCTGCGGGCCCGGCGGCGGCGCTCTTCGAGAGGCTGCTGAGCGACGGCGCGCCGGTTGATTACCGCTTCTACTGGGCGACTGGGCTGCTCTCCGCCTTCCTCGACAACGCGCCCACCTATCTCGTCTTCTTTGGCTTCGCCGGCGGCGATGCGGCACATCTCACCCATGCCGTGCCACGCACGCTGGCGGCGATCTCGGCGGCGGCAGCGTTCTTCGGCGCCTTCTCCTATCTCGGCAACGCGCCCAATCTGCTGATCAAGCGGCTGGCCGAGCAGCAGGGCATCGCGATGCCGCAATTCTTCGGCTATATCGGCTGGGCGATCCTGTGGCTGCTGCCCTGGCTGCTGCTCGTCCAGGCGATCTTCTTCGCGTGATCACCAGAGGCCGGGGATGAGCCGCGCGGTGCGGCGCGCATAGTCGGCGTAATCGGCGAAGGTCAGGCGCAGCACCCGCTCCTCGTTGTTGAGGCGCAGCAGCTGCAGCGCCAGATGGGAAAGGAACAGCAGCGCCGCCTGCCAGCTCCAATAGGGCAGGAAGATGCCGACGATCGCGATCTCCTCGGTGAGATAGAGCGGGTGGCGGACCAGGCGATAGGGGCCGGCGGTGACCAGATGGCGCGCCTCGGACATGACGCTGAAGGAGCGGCCGAGCCGGTTGAGCACGATGAGCGCGAGGCCGTTGCCCATGAAAGCGAGACCGGCCGATAGGAAGAGCAGCCAGGTCGGCGCGGGGTCGAGCCGCGGCAGCAAGGGCAGGGCGAAGAGCAGCGTCACCGCCAAGAGTGCGACGAGCCGCGGCATCAGCCCCGGCGCCTTGGCCAGCGGCGGCGAGCGCACGAGCGTCAGCCATGCGGCGATCATGAAGAACGCCAGCATGAAGAAGCGCTGCAGCATATCGGCGACCGCGGCCAGCGTGATCTCGCCGGGCGCGGCGAAATCGAGCTGGCCGGCGCTCTTGACCAGGCCGAAGGCGAGGCTCGCGGCCAGCAGCGTGAACCACAGCGTCACGGCGCGATGCGCCACCCCATCGAGGAAGGCCCTGCCGCGAGGCGCGCGCGGCGGCCCCTCGCCGGCGAAGAGCGCGACATCGTCCGTGGCGACGGGCGGTCTCTGCGACATGCCCCGATCTCCTCCGGCGCGGCAAGGCGTGGTTGGGAAAGCGCCATGCTCGAGCAGTGCTGCAGCATTGTCAAAAGACATCGCTGCAAACCTTTCGAGTATCTTATGAATTATTGAAGAAATGCTTGACGCAGGTTCAGGACCGCGTGCTCGGCCCGCGGCCGAAGCCGCTTCTCCTCGCTCGTGCGGCTCTCCCGCCGCGTCTTGTCGCGGCACGCGGGAGCGAGCTAAAACCATCGCCGCCCCGCCAAGCGATTTGCCTTATGCGCCGCCTCCGCCCGCTTCTCGCCCTGGTGCTGCTCGCCCCGATGCTGGCCGCCGCGGCGCCGCTCGCGGTCTTCAAGACGTCGACGCTAACCATCGACACCCAAGCGGGGCCACAACGCTTCGTCATCGAGCTGGCGCTGACGCCGCAGGAGCAGGAGCAGGGGCTGATGTTCCGGCCCGCGCTCGCGGCCGATGCCGGGATGCTGTTCGATTTCGGCACGGTGCGGCCGGCGGTGTTCTGGATGAAGAACACGCTCATTCCGCTCGATATGCTGTTCATCGCCGCCGACGGCCACATCGCCGACATCCACGAGCGGGCGGTGCCGCTGTCGGAGACGACGATCGCGGCGAAAGTGCCGGTGCGCGCCGTGCTCGAGGTCAATGGTGGCACCGTCGCGCGCCTCGGCATCAAGCTCGGCGACGTCGTCCATCACCCGATCTTCGGCACCGGCAATCCGGGCTAGCGCTTACGCGCCAGCGTGATGCCGTCGGCGAGCGGCAGCAGCGCGAGGTCGATGCGCTCGTCGCGGTGAAGCTTTGCGTTGAGCGCGCGCAGTGCCACCGTGTCGGCGTCCTTGCGGCGGAGGTCGGCGACCCAACCGCCCCACAGCACATTGTCGATGACGATGAGCCCGCCCGGCCGAAGCAGCCGCAACGCGCGCTCGTAATAGTGGTCGTAATTCTCCTTATCGGCGTCAATGAACACGAAGTCGAATGTCTCGGCCCTGCCGTCGGCGAGCAAAGCATCCAGCGTCCCCAGCGCCGGGGCGAGGCGCAGCTCGATCTTGTCGGCGACGCCGGCCTCCTGCCAATAGCGCCGCGCGATCGCCGTTGTCTCGGGATCGATGTCGCAGGCGATGATGCGGCCGTCCGGCGGCAGCGCCAGCGCCAGCATGAGCGCGCTGTAACCGGTGAAGGTGCCGATCTCGAGGCAGCGCCGGGCGCCGACCAGCCGGGCGAGCAGCGCCATGAATTGGCCCTGGTCGGGAGCGATCTGCATGGAGGCCATGGGCAGATGCGCCGTCTGCTGGCGCAGCCGGCGAAGCACCGGCGGCTCGCGCAGCGAGACATCGAGGACGTAGTCGCAGAGTTTTTCCGACAGCTCGATATGGCGCGTGGTCATCGGCTCCTCGCCTCGGCCGTGGCGGCGATCTTGGCTCGCACGGCGCGGCGAGGGAAGGGGACGCGGCCTGCGCCTCTTGCGCTTTTTTCCCCGCGAGGCTAGAAAATCCGCATAAATCCGAGGTTTGTGCGGATTTGCGGGGCGTAGCTCAGCCTGGTAGAGCGCCAGCTTTGGGAGCTGGAAGCCGGAGGTTCGAATCCTCTCGCCCCGACCATCCCGAGCGGCAAGGAGTGCCATGGCGGTTGCCCGCATCTATCAGCCGGCCAAGACGGCGATGCAGTCCGGGCGCGCAAAGACGCAGCACTGGGTGATCGATTACGAGCCGGCGACGCGGCGCCTGCCGGATCCCCTGATGGGCTGGAGCAGCGCCGAGGACACGCTCAACCAAGTGCAACTGCGCTTCGACACGCAGGAGGAGGCGATCGCGTTTGCGCAGAAGCACGGTCTCGACTACACCGTCATTCCGCCGCATCAGCGCCGCTTCAAGCCGAAATCCTACGCCGAGAACTTCCGCTACGACCGGCCAAGATAGGCGCTCGCCGCCTCGTGCGGCGCTTGCTAGAGTCCCCCTCGCGGAGCGCCCTTAGCTCAGCGGATAGAGCAGCCGCCTTCTAAGCGGCAGGTCGCAGGTTCGATTCCTGCAGGGCGCGCCATTTAGTCGAGCGGAGTGCAAAGCGGTTTTGACGCTGTTGGCAGCCGGGGTACCCACCCGGGTACCCAGCGCGAGTCGGTGTCTGCTCGCCTTGCGCCCCACCATTTCGAATCTGCCGCGGGTCAAGACTTCGAACGGCAACCGGCCCGGACAGCCTAGCGGTCGCTCCGGCCGCCGCCCACATTGAAGCGCAAGCCAACACCGATGCCAGGGATCGGCACCGGCGCAGGCGCGTCCGGCTGCAGCGCCACCGGCGTTGCCAGCGGGGACAGTCCAACCCAGCGCCAGCCCCGGTTGCACGCGGTCACGGCGGGATAGTCGCCGGGCGGATCGTCGCAGTGATAGGAATATCGCAGCGCCTGACTCGACCAGGTCGCTGGGACCGTGCGCCAGTTGCTATTGCACGCCGTGACGATTCCGTAATAGCCCGGGGGACTATCGCAATAGAAATTCCACACAGCCGCCTGATTATTGGCTGGGGCTTGGCCGGGCTGCTGCTGCACGACCGGTTGAGATGAGGGTGTGGTACTAGTGGAAGTCGTCGCCGCCGGTGCGGGTATCGATTGCGCGCCGGCCGACGGCGCCGGAACACACTGCTTTTCGCACGCCGCCTTTTCGGCTTCGAGCTGCGCTTTCTGCTCCTTCAGCTCGGCGATCCGGCCCTCGTCCTGCGCAATCGCGTTTTGGATCGCTGGATTGCTCAGATC
>JASHRZ010000449.1 GCA_030037055.1 Alphaproteobacteria bacterium | reverse complement strand
GCGCATCGCGTGGGCGAAGCTGGCGGCTGTGCTGGTGGCGGCGCGGTTCTGTGAGCCCTCAAGCGAGCTGCACATCGCCGAGGATTGGTACCGGCGCACGGCGCTGTGCGACCTTCTGCAGCTCGGGGATGAGGAGGTCAACAAGGATCGTCTCTACCGCGGCCTCGATCACCTCCTGCTGCACAAATCGGCACTGGAAGCGCATTTGTCGCGACGCTGCGGTGAGCTGTTTGCGATCGAAAACGAGGTGATGCTCTACGACGTCACGAGCATCTATTTCGAGGGCGAGGCGCTGGCCAACCCGCAGGCGCAGCGCGGCTATTCGCGCGATCATCGGCCCGACTGCAAGCAGGTTTTGATCGCGCTCGTCGTGACCTTCGACGGCTTCCCGCTGGGCTAGGCGGTGTTTGCGGGCAACACCCACGATTCACGGACGCTGCAGACGATCGTGGCGACCATGGAGGCGCGGCATGCTGGGGCGCATCTGGATCGCCGACCGCGGCATGGCCAGCGCCGACAACCTGACTTGGCTGCGTGACACCGGCCGGCGCTACATCATCGGCGCGCCGAAGTCGGAGCTGAAGAAGTTCGGCGCGGCGCTCGCTGCGGCGGCCGGCTGGCGGACGGTTCACGAGGGCGTCGAGGTCAAGCTCACCTCCCACCCCGAGACCGATGAGACCGTGATCCTGTGCCGCTCGGCCGATCGGCGCGACAACGAGCGGGCGATGCACGAGCGCTTCAGCCGCCGCATCGAAGCGGCACTCGACCGCTTGGCGGCGCGCATCGCGCGCTCGAAGAAGCGCCTCGAGCCGAGTCAGGTCAACCGCCAGATCGGTCGCATCCTGCAGCAAAACCAGCGGGCCGCCGCCCGCTTTGCCGTCACCCTCGAGCCGGACGACGGCCCGGCAGGCTTTCGCCTGCGGATTGCTCGCAACGTCGCGTTCGACGATTGGGCCGCGCTCTCGGAAGGTGCCTATCTGCTGCGCTCGAACGTCAGCGATTGGAACGATCAACAGCTCTGGAAGGCCTACATCCACCTCACCCAGGCTGAAGCGGCGTTCCGGATCCAGAAGGATCAATTGAACGTGCGCCCGATCTGGCACCAGCGCGAGGTTCGCGTCCAGGCGCATATCCTCGTTTGCTTTCTCGCTTTCGTGCTGTGGAAGAGCCTCGAGATGTGGCAGCAGCGCGCCGGTCTCGGAAACTTGCCGCGCACCGTGCTCGAGGAGCTCGCACGAATTCACTCGCACGACGTCGTGCTGCCGACCACTACCTAGGGTCCGATCCGCCTGCGCTGCGTCACCCAGCCCGATGCCGCACAGGCGGCGCTGCTTGACCGCCTCGGCATCGTCCTGCCCAAGCGCATGCGCCTCGCCGAGCTGCCCGCCCTCGCGACCAGCGCCTGAGCTTCACCCGAACCGAAAATGTAGCGGCGACTTTTCCGCTAAAGCATTGTTTTGCCTAGACTCGATAGTCGATTCTGCGCAAGTTGGGTTTTAAGCGGGCGCACGAGCGAACCACCCGTTCGCTCCTTCGTATTCACTTACCCAGCAGTGCCCAAGCGGCCCCTCGGGCTGCCCGAGCCGGGTACGGATAATAATTTTAATATGCAAATTTCTCGGAGCCAGGGGAGCCACGGCCGCAGCCCGCTTCATGGCGCCGATGGAATAGCGGATCGGCGCGACGATCCCCGGCACCGCCGGCGCCGTTCACAGCTCGATCTGCGCAGGGCGATGCGTCAGCAGATCGTCTGTCCCATCGGGCAAGACGTGTGAGGTTGCCCCGACGGTATGTCCGTAGCCGCGCCTGGCGAAGGATTGTTATACCTGGGAGGGCCGTGCTCGAGATTGCAGGCGCCGACGCTTAGAAGCAGAGCAACAGCGAGAAGCAAGCGCATCGGGACCTCCCTCTGGCCGGGCCGCTACCTGAACCTTCGCTATCGCGCCCCCGCCCGGAGGGGCGGCCCGATGTGCAAGGACGGTGCTTGGTCCTGCTCCCTCTCCGCGAGGCGGCGCTCAACGGATGTGGTGGCGGCAAAAATAGAATTCAACAAGCAGCGTACTTAAGTCGCAGGCGCCGCGACACTCCCGGCATCGCCCCTCCAGAACACTTAGCGAACTTGGCGGACAACTCACGCGCTACGAAAGGCGGACAACTGACGTGTCACCGACACTGCCGGCATGGGCGTTGGTTTCATCTAATTTCAAAGCTACATACGCCCCCGCAATCGGCGGAGGGGAACCGATGATCGTCGCATCTGAAAAGCATTTGCGGCTGACCGCTAGCAAATCCATCGTGACGGGACGGGCGGCGGCTGACCTGTGTCGAGGTGCCGAATATATGGCCGCGCCAGCATTTCGCCGTTCCAACAAGGGCTCAAAGGCGATCGCGTTCAGCATGGTGACTGCTACGGCTCTGAACAATGGCGCTGCTTTCGCGCTTGAAGTCGAAAGCACTCGCACAGTTTACTGCGACGGCAGTTTCACGGATGTTATCAACGACAAAAGCTCGCTTTCCACTCTCGCTACGGGCTCGGGGGCGTTGGAAACATAGCCGATTTCTCGAAGATCGAGGCCCGTTCCAAATTGGCCGAAGATTCCTGCCGACAGCTCGCTACCGGTAACGATCTCCGGCACCGTGATGGACGCCTGTCAGGCGGGACTAACGGACTATACGCTTAACAGCAACCTGACGACCAATGTCCCTGTTCATGACTGCACATGCCGGCAAGCCCCGTCCTAGTTAATGAAAATCGTAGATTTGAATATCGAATGACCGTCGTCTCCTGCCATTTTGGCCGCTCGGGGAAATGTGAAATGTGCAGCTTGACGTCAGCTCATCGACGAGTCTGACCGGCGTCTCAGCTAGGCCGATAAGTTTCGCCGTCCCAATCGTGGTAAAGGGCGCGCTCAAGCAAAAGGCATTGAGCGGTTATGTGAGCATCGGCGTGACCGATCCTGATAACGCGCGCTGCATGATAGAGGAGACGGAAATTTCGGAATGAGGATTCGCGTGGTTCTCCGTGGGCGCGGGACCCGCCTACTCGCAATCCTCGGCGGACTTATAATAATCGAAGGCTGTATGCTTATCGCGCTCCTTGGGCCGCGGCAGCGCAGCCATGCACCGAGCGACGCAACCCAAGTCCTCTTCGATCAAGAGCGGGTTCGGTCCCCAATCGGTCTTTAGACGGGGTCACGTTCAATCGAGAAGGAGCGATTCTTCTCCAGGTCTTCGAGGCTTCCGTCGTAGCGGCGGATCTGCCCAAGGAGGGGTCACCACCCGGGCCCTTCGTGCCGATGTTAAGCGCCGTAATGAAGTGCGGCGCCGCAACCCAACCGAAAACCAATGCGCTTCGACCGGTACGTCGTCGCCGGCGACCGCCCGGCTATTCCGTTCGCTGCCGTCACCGTGCCCTTGAAAATCGCTTCAAACCCAAAGCTGATTTGGGTTAGGTAGGTAGCTAACCATTTAAAATCGCCCTCTTATTGGGAAAGCTGAACTGGCGGCGAGGGACTCGACATCCGACTCTCCGCCGCCCCGCGAAACCGAAAGATCCCAGGGAATCAAGGACTCCGCAGGAGTGGGGCGCCTCGAATGCGGATCCAGACGAATATGGTGCGGCGCGAGCCGCATTGGTACTTCAGGATGCGGGTTCCCGGCCGATCTCCGGCCGCTCATAAACCGTAAAGAACTGCGCCGTATAGCCTCGGGACCGCCGACGCGGTCTCTGCGAGGGTGTCAAGTCCGCCCCGACGGCACCGCCGCCGTCGAGAGCGTCGCCCGCGGGCGCAAAGGGCGACGGGACCGTTGGAGCGAACGGCCGACGCCCTGCGATCAGCGCGGCAGCGGCTCTGCCCCTTCGCCGAGCACGTCGAGGTAGCGGCGGTAGGCGTAGACGCGCTCGCGCTTGCGCCCGGTGACCTCACGCAGGATGCCGATCTGCTCCAGCTGGGACAGAGCGGCGTTGACGGTCGGATGCGACAGTCCGGTTCTTTCCGAGATCATCTTCTGGGTCGCGTAGGGGCTTGTCTGCAGCAGCTCATGCACCCGCAGGGCCGTGCCTGCGCGCTCGCCGGCTGCGGCGATGCGCTCCCTGTCCTCCCGGAAGAGCGCCACGATGCGTCCCGCCGCGTCGAATGCCCGGTTGGCGGTCTCGGCGACGCCCTCAAGGAAGAACTCGAGCCACGCCTCCCACGCCCCGCGCTCCCGCACCTCCTGCAGCAGGCGGTAGTAGTCCTGGCGGCGGGTCTTGAAGAAGAGGCTGAGGTAGAGCAGCGGCATGTGGACCACGCGCTGCGCGCAGAGGAACAGCGTGATCAGCAGACGGCCGAGCCTGCCGTTGCCGTCGAGGAAGGGATGCATGGACTCGAATTGGACGTGGAGCAGCCCGGCTTTCACGAGCGGCGGCAGCCCGCTCTCCTCCTCGTGCATGAACTTTTCGAAGGCGTCGAGTGCCGCGCCGAGCTCGGAGACCGGGGGCGGCACGTAGATGGCGTTTCCAGGGCGCGTGCCGCCGATCCAGTTCTGCGTCGTGTGGAATTCGCCGGGATTCTTTGCGGCGCCGCGTCCGTCGCGCAGGAGGCGCTCGTGCATTTCGCGAATGAGGCGGAGCGACAGCGGCAGCTCCTTCATCCGCTCGAGCCCATAGGTCATCGCGTCGACATAGTTCGAGACCTCGCGGACGTCGTCGATCGAGCACCGGCCGCGGCGGCGGCTTCGAAGCGAAGAAGGTCATCGAGCGTCGATTGCGTGCCCTCGATCTGGGAGGAGAGCACCGCCTCCTTCCTGACGCACATGTAGAGGAAGAGCTCCTTGCGCGGCAGCATGAGGCCGATGCCGTCGAGGCGGCCGAGCGCGCGTTCGGCCTCTCTGAGGCGCGTGAGAAGGCCTTCGACCGCCAAGGGCGGCTCGGGGGGCAAGGGCGGCGG
>JASHRZ010000448.1 GCA_030037055.1 Alphaproteobacteria bacterium | reverse complement strand
GCTGCCGAGCTGGCCGCTGCGCCGGCGGCGCCCTTGCCGGGACCGTCCGAGCGCCTCGAAGCGTTGCGGGCCGAGCTCCGCCGCCGCGGCGTCCATGGCTTCCTCGTGCCGCGCGCGGACGAGCATCAGGGGGAGTATGTGCCCGCCTGTGCGCGGCGCCTCGCCTGGCTCACCGGCTTTACGGGCTCGGCCGGGCTCGCCGTGGTGCTGCCGGCGGCAGCGGCGATCTTTGTCGACGGCCGGTACACGCTGCAGGCCAAGGCCGAAGTCGATGCCGCGCTCTACGCCCATCGCCACCTTACCGAGGAGCCGCCGGGCGATTGGATCGCGGCCGCGCTCAAACCCGGCGAAATCCTTGCTTACGACCCGCGCCTGCACACGCTTGGCGAGGTCGAGCGCTTTCGCGCCGCGGCGGAGAAAGCCTGCGGCAGCCTGCGGCCGCTCGCCGAAAACCCGCTCGATGCGGCATGGCAGGGTCGGCCGCCGCTGCCGCTGGCGCCGGTAGTGCCGCATGAGCTGCGCTTTGCCGGCGACAGCGCCGAGCACAAGCGCCAGGCGCTTGCCGACCGGCTTGCGGCCGAGCGCGTCGATGCCGCGGTGCTGACCGCTCCCGATTCCATCGCCTGGCTGCTCAACATCCGCGGCGGCGACGTCCCGCACACGCCCTTGCCGATGTGCTTCGCCATTCTCGGCCGCGACGGGACGGTCGATCTCTTCATTGATCCGCGCAAGCTCATGCCGGGACTGAGCGAGCATCTCGGCAACGCCGTGCGGCTCGCTCCTCCCGACGCCTTCGGCCCGGCGCTGCGGCACTTGGGTGCCGCGCATCGCCGCGTCCAGGCCGATCCCGCGAGCGCCGCCGCCTGGGTCTTCGACACGCTTGCCGAGGCCGGCGCCGAGCTCCACCGCGCCGCCGATCCCTGCCAGCTGCCCAAGGCGTGCAAGAACCCGGTCGAGCTCGACGGCACGCGGCGCGCGCATCGTCGCGACGGCGCGGCGCTGGCGCGCTTTCTCGCCTGGCTCGCCGAGGAAGCGGAGATCGGCGTGCTCGGCGAGATCGCGGCATCCGACCGGCTCGAGCAGTTCCGCCGTGCCGGCGAGCATTTCCGCGATCTCAGCTTTCCCACCATCTCCGGCGCCGGAGCGAACGGCGCGATCGTGCATTACCACGCCACGCGGCAGAGCGAGCGGCGGCTCGAGCGGGGCATGCTCTATCTCGTCGATTCCGGCGCGCAATATCTCGACGGCACCACCGACGTTACGCGCACGGTCGCCATCGGCACGCCCGCGCCGGAGATGCGCGACCGCTTCACCCGCGTGCTGAAGGGCCATATCGCCCTTGCCACCTGCCGCTTTCCCAAGGGCACGACCGGATCGCAGCTCGATGCTTTGGCGCGGCGTGCATTGTGGGAGGTCGGGCTCGATTACGACCATGGCACCGGTCACGGCGTCGGCAGCTATCTTGCCGTCCATGAGGGGCCGCAGCGCATTTCCAAGCTGCCCAATACCCAGCCGCTGCTGCCGGGCATGATTGTCTCGGACGAGCCGGGCTACTACAAGACCGGCGCCTATGGCATCCGCATCGAGAATCTCGTCCTGGTGACGCCGCTTGGGGCCGGAGAGGGCCGTGAGCGCGAGCTCCTGGGCTTCGAGACGCTGACCCTGGCGCCGATCGACCGCGCGCTGGTCGAGCCGGGCCTCCTCGACGGCACCGAGATCGCCTGGCTCGACGCCTATCACGCCCGGGTTCGCGCCGAGATCGCGCCGCTGGTCGATGCCGCGACCGGGCGCTGGCTCGAGGCGGCGACCCGGCCGATCGGCGCGGATTAGCGCGCGATCAGCCGCCGCTCGCCAGCGCCAGCCACTCTTCCTCGCTCATGGTCTTGACGCCGAGCGCGCGCGCCTTCTCCGCCTTGGAGCCGGCATCGGCGCCGACCACGAGATAGTCGGTCTTGCCGGAGACGCTGCCGCTGACGGTGGCGCCGAGCGCCTCGGCGCGCGCCTTCGCCTCCGAGCGCGACATGGCGGTGAGCGTGCCGGTGAAGACGACGGTCTTGCCGGCGAGCGGCGAATGCGGCGGCCGCCCTGCCTCATAATCCGTGACCGTGATCTCGCCAAGGAGATCGTCGAGCAGCTTGAGGTTATGCTTCTCGGCAAAAAAACCGGCGATGTCCGCAGCCATGTCCTCGCCAATGCCGTGGATGTCGTTGAGCTCGCGCCAGGCCTCGCCCTCGTGGTCCTGCGCCTGCTCCATCGCCGCACGCCAGCGCTTGAAGCTGCGGTAGTGGCGCGCCAGCAGCTTCGCCGTCTGCTGGCCCACCTGCGGGATGCCCAAGGCGTAGATGAAACGGTCGAGCGTGATGGCACGGCGCGCCTCGATTGCTTCCTTGAGCTTGACGGCGCTCTGTTCGCCCCAGCCTTCGCGCTCGGCGATGGCGGCGTAGTCGAGGCGGAAGATGTCGGCCGGCGTCTTGATCAGCTTGTCCTCCCAGAACTCGGTGATGTGCTTGTGGCCGAGGCCCTCGATGTCGAAGGCGTCGCGCGACACGAAATGCCGCAATCGCTCCACCGCCTGCGCCGCGCAGATGAGGCCGCCGGTACAGCGCCGCACCGCCTCGCCCGGCTCGCGCACCGCGAGGCTGTGGCAGATCGGGCATTTGTGCGGGAAGACATAAGGCTCGCTGCCCTTCGGCCGGCGCTCCTTCACCACGCCCACCACCTGCGGAATGACGTCGCCGGCGCGCTGGATGACCACCATGTCGCCCTCGCGGATGTCCTTGCGGGCGATCTCGTCCTCATTGTGCAGCGTGGCGCGCTGCACGACGACGCCGCCCACGGTGATCGGCTCGAGCACGGCCACCGGCGTGAGCGATCCCTGGCGGCCGACCTGGACGATGATCTCCTTGAGCACGGTCTCGGCCTGTTGCGCGGGGAATTTGTGTGCGATCGCCCAACGCGGCGCGCGCGCGGCAAAGCCCAGGCGCTCCTCGAGTTCGAGATCGTTCACCTTGTAGACGACGCCGTCGATGTCATAAGGCAGCTCGGCGCGCCGCGCGGCGATGTCGCGATGGAAGGCGAGCACCGCTTCGACGCCGCGGCACAGCTTGGACAGGGGGTTGACGCTGAAGCCCCAGGCGCGGAACTGCTTCAACGCCTGCCAATGGGTCTCGGCGATGGGCGCGCTCGCCGCGCCCCAGGCATAGGCGAAGAATTTGAGCGGCCGGCTCGCCGTGATGGCGGGATCGAGCTGGCGCAAGGAGCCCGCGGCGGCGTTGCGCGGATTGGCGAAGACCGGCTCGCCCGCTTTCTCGCGCTCGGCATTGAGCGCGAAGAAGCCCGGTCGCTCCATATAGACCTCGCCGCGCACCTCGATCCGCTCCGGCCAGCTCCGGCCTTCCATGCGATGGGGCACGTCCTTGAGCGTCATGACGTTGGCGGTTACCTCCTCGCCGGTGATGCCGTCGCCGCGCGTCGCCGCCAGTACCAGCCGGCCGTGCTCGTAGCGCAGCGAGCAGGACAGGCCGTCGATCTTCGGCTCGGCCGCCACCTCGATCGTAGCGAAATCGACGCGAGCGAGGTCCTCGGGGCGGCGGAAGAAATTGCGCACGCTCTGGAAGAACGCGCGGACATCCTCCTCGTCGAAGGCATTGTCGAGCGACAGCATCGGCTTGGCATGGGTCACCTTGGCGAAGCCGGTGGCCGGCGCAGCGCCGATCCGGCGGCTCGGACTGTCGGGGCGCACCAGGGCCGGGAAGCGCTGCTCGATGGCCGTATTGCGACGGCGCAGCGCGTCATAGGCCGCGTCCGAAATTTCCGGGGCGTTCTTCTCGTAATAGAGCCGGTCGTGATACGCGATCACCTCGGCAAGGTGCTTGAGCTCGGCCTTGGCCGCCTTTTCGTCGAGCTCGTCGACCGGCACGGGCTTCGCCGCCCGTTTCACGGGCCGGCTCCCGCGATCAGGCTCGCCGCCGCCGCGCGCGCCTCGGCGGTGACGGCGCTTCCCGAGAGCATGCGCGCAATCTCCTCGCGCCGCTCCTCGGCGGTGAGCTCGGCGACGCGGGTGAGCGTCTTCGCCTGCGCCTGCCGCTTCTCGACGCGCCAGTGATGCGCGCCACGCGCCGCCACTTGCGGCGAATGCGTCACCACCAGCACCTGCAGCTCCTGGCCGAGGCGGTGCAGCCGGTCGCCGACCGCCGCCGCCACGGCGCCGCCGATGCCGCTGTCGACCTCGTCGAACACCAGCGTCGGTACCGGCGAAGTCCTGGCCAGCACCACCTTGAGCGCCAGCATGAAGCGCGACAGCTCGCCGCCCGAGGCGATCCGGGCGAGCGGTCCCGGCGGCGCGCCGGGATTGGTTGTCACCTCGAAATGCGCGCGCTCGCTGCCGCTTTCGCCCCAATCGGCCTCGGCGAGCGGCGTCAGCACGGTACGGAAGCGCGCCTTCTCCAGCTTGAGCGGCGGCAGTTCGCGCATCACGGCCGCATCGAGCGCCTTCGCCGCCTGACGCCGCTTCCGGCTGACCGTCTCGGCGGCGGCGAGATAGGTCTGTCGCGCGTCCTGCTCCCGCCGCGCCAGATGCGCCAGCCGGCTGCCGCCGTCCTCGAGCGCGGCGATGCGCCGGCCAAGCTCGGCGCGCAGTTCCGGCAGGGCGTCGACCGCGACGCCGTGCTTGCGCGCCAGTGCGCGAAGCGCAAAGAGCCGCTCCTCGATCTGCTCGAGGCTGGTCTGGTCGCAATCGAGGTTCCTCGCCGCCGCTTCGAGCTGCGCCGCCGCCTCGCGCGTCTCGATCTGGGCGCGCTCGAGCGCGGCCAGCGCTGCGTCAAGCGCGCCCGCAGCCTTGTCG
>JASHRZ010000040.1 GCA_030037055.1 Alphaproteobacteria bacterium | reverse complement strand
CAATATCGCGCTCGCCGACCTGGATCAGTCCGGAGATCACACGCCTCCACGATGCGGCCCCGGCGGCATCACCGACCACCCAGACCGATCGTCGCCGACCGAGCCAACCGAGCGGAGCCCGTGGACCACCGTCCGACAACGCTCTGATCGGCGTAGCCGGCTCGATGAGATGCGCCGATTGGCGGCGCCGCCTCCTTGGATGCTTACGCCCGCGTCAACATCGTCGATCACCAGGAGCTCGCAATCCTTCCAGCGCCACGGCCGTCATCGTACTCGCGATCGTTGCCGTCCCCGTGGCCCCCAATCACAAGCTGCACAAGCTTTGACACGGTGAGGTAACGGGCCTTGCCCAGCGCGAAGGAGAACTCCGTGCCGACGCAAAGACTGGTCTCGCCGGCGCCGAGCGAGCCGGTGATGAGCAAATGCCGGACCTTGGCATCCGCCGGCCGCACGACATCGCGCAGCAACAACACATCGAGGAGTCGTATCTTGCGATTCCTGAGATTGGCGACCCGGCTGACGACGTCCACGAGCGGAGGCTTGAGCGCGCCGGTAAAAATGGCAAGGCGATAGAGATAAGGAAGCCCCGCCTGTTGAAATGCGAGCTTGCGCCGCAGCCACCAGAACGCGACGATCACAGCCGGCCACAGCGCCAGGACGAAACAAAGCAACAACCAATGCCAGGAAATGAAAGCTGTGAGACCGAAGACACCCCCGATCGCAAACTAAAGCAGGGCGGTCTTCACGTTCCAGACGATGTCGGCTGAATCGAATGGAAAAATGTCACCGGCTCGACCTCGTGTCTCTTTCAGATCCTTCTTGATCCAGTAGGCGAAGATCGCGCCGGCGATGACCGCGAATTCCCACCAGTGGGCGGCGATCCCCAACGCGGACAGCGCGCGACACAAGATCCAACAGAGCAGCAGCGTCGGCGCCGGCCCGAGCCTCAGATGGCCGATCCGATCAGCCATCCAGACATAGCTGGCGGTAATCGCATTCTGAACGTCCTTCGTCCCGTAAAGATCATGGCAAGCTTGCGTGAGCACGCGACGCCATCCGAAAGGCGCGGCGTCGGGCCGATCAGAGCAGTCGCACCGAGACGGCGCTCGAACGCGACCGGGAAGAGCTCCGATGGAAGTGGGGCGAGGTGCTTGTGCCATTCTCCGTCTCCGCGCTGCGACTGCAAATGGCAACGCAAAACTGGCACACCCCCATCTGACGCGCAATCCCGAAGAAATTGGACCTGCCATCGCCCTTCGCGGGACCGCTGGACGTGCGGACCGATCTAGCCGCGCTGCCGGCGGATCATCGCCTTTATCAACGGTCTTCAGAGCAAGCTCCACTAAGCCGGAGTCGCGGGCCGACCAAAAATTCCGCGCATGTGTATGGAATTCGCATATCTCAAAGAGGATGCGTCCACATTCGGGGAGGCGACATGGTCCACCCGTCCCCCTCTTCGGGCGCGGCAGCGCGCCTGACCGCGAGAACAGCGATGCTCTCATTTTCAACATGGCTCGGACTTCCGGAGCGGCCGCCTTCGGACCATACCTTTCGATCACATCATGCTCATCGGGCTCCAGAAGAGCCGGTCCGCTGTTTGCTTTTGGCTGTCGCCAAGGGCGGCGTAGAGAGGCTTCAGCGCCTTGTTCATCGCGTGCTTCGCCTCGAGCTTCGCGGCCATGAGCCGCTCATGCTGGTCCGACCGGTCCGGCAGGCTGAGCCTAGATGCGCCGCGCCGACTCATCATCGCGCTCAAACGCGCAAGCATGGCGTCTTCATTGTCGCGCGCGGCGGCGCATAGGATTTCCAGAGCGGCTCCTGTGCCTCGGTGATGCTCAGCTTCGCCTTGAGATAGGCGAGACGGCCTTCGATATGGCCGGCCATCGCGCTGCAATGGCTTGGCCTGAACCGCCCCAGCCCATCATCGAGGTGCCCATCCGGCCGTAACCCATCATGCTGGGTCCCATGGACCCAAGCTCATCATGCCGTGCGGACCCCAGCTCCCCATCATCGAACGCGTCGATGAGCCTTGCTGCGGCGCCTGATCCTGGGCGCCAGCGGTGGCGATCTCTGCTGCGATCACGAGCGCGGCGGCGGCGACGAACATCCTGAGTAAGTTCACGGAGGTTCGCTGGCCAGTGGATCGCTGCAATGGTTGCCTCTCGACGCCGGGCGCAGCTTGATGTAGGTCAATGGCGTGGCCAGATGGGTGAAGTAAAAGCCACCGTTCCCTCGATGGATAAGCTTCCAGTTACTGGAGTCCCAAGGGGGCCGCCAACGGAATTGTTCTCGCAGGTGCGATCGAAAATCTCCACATGACTTCGGCTGAGCATCACCAGCATCATCACGGTCATGGCCCGACGGCGGCGGCGACCCTTCCATCGCCAGACTCGCGCGATCCCGTTTGCGGAATGACGGTAGCAGCGGCAACCGCGAAATACCGCACGGAGCATGACGGCGTCCCCTACTATTTCTGCAGCGCGACGTGCCAGGCGAAGTTCTCCGCCGAGCCGGCCAAGTACCTCAAGCCAAGCCAGCCAGCGCTGATGCCGCCGGCCCCGAAGGGCGTCGTCTTCACCTGCCCGATGCACCCGCAGATCCGCCAGACGAAACCGGGGAATTGCCCGATCTGCGGCATGGCGTTGGAGCCGGCGGGCGCCGGTGACGAGACGGGTCCCAGCGCCGAGCTCATCGATATGACACGCCGCTTTTGGATCGGCGCGGCCTTGGCCGTGCCGATCGTGATCCTGGAAATGGGCGCGCACGTTCCGGGCCTCGATCTTCACCGCTACGTTTCGTCCCAGGCGTCGGTTTGGATCCAGTTCCTGCTCGGCTCGCCCGTGGTGCTGTGGGCCGGATGGCCGTTCTTCGAACGCGGCTGGGCGTCGGTTCTGAACCGGTCGCTCAACATGTTCAGCCTGATCTCGCTTGGCGTCGGCGCCGCCTATCTCGAGAGCCTCGCCGCCACTTTCACGCCCGGGCTCTTCCCGGCAAGCCTGCGGCAAGGGGGCGTGGTCGCGGTCTATTACGAGGCAGCCGCCGTCATCACCGTGCTCGTCTTGCTTGGACAAGTCCTCGAGCTGCGCGCGCGGGAGAAGACCGGCAGCGCCATTCGCGCCCTTCTGAACCTCACGCCCAAGACGGCCCGGCGCATCGGGAACGACGGCAACGACGAGGAAGTGCCGCTGGAGCAGGTGCAGATCGGCGATCGGCTCAGGGTTCGCCCGGGCGAGAGCGTGCCCGTGGACGGCATCGTGCTCGAAGGCAGAAGCGCGATCGACGAGTCGATGGTGACCGGCGAATCGATCCCGGTCGAGAAGGAACCGGAAGCCAAGGTCATCGGCGGCACGATCAACGGCACCGGCAGCCTCCTCGTGCGTGCCGAGAAGATCGGCTCCGACACGATGCTGGCGCGCATCGTCCATATGGTCGCCGCGGCGCAGCGCAGCCGCGCACCGGTCCAGCGCCTCGCCGATATCGTCTCATCGTGGTTTGTCCCCGCGGTCATCCTTGTCGCGGTCGTGGCCTTCCTCGCCTGGATGATCTGGGGACCGCCGCCGGCTTTTGCCTACGCGCTGGCCGCCGCCGTCTCGGTCGTCATCATCGCATGCCCCTGCGCGCTCGGCCTGGCGACGCCGATGTCGATCATGGTGGGGATGGGCAAAGGCGCGACCGCGGGCGTCCTCATCAAGGATGCCGAGGCGTTGGAGCGCTTCGAGACGATCGACACGCTCGTCGTCGACAAGACCGGGACCCTGACCGAAGCGAAGCCGCGGGTCGTCGCCGTGGCGCCGGCCCCGGGTTTCGATGAGGCCGCGGTCCTGTCGCTCGGCGCCAGCCTCGAACGATCGAGCGAACATCCGCTCGCCGCCGCGATCGCGACGTCCGCGAAGGCGCGCGGCGTGAAGATGCAGGACGTCGCGGCGTTCGCCTCCGTTACCGGCAAAGGCGTCACAGGTGTGATCGGCGGCCGAAAGGTTGCCGTGGGTAATGCCAACCTCCTGAAGGAGCTCGGGGTCGCTAGCGCCGAGCTCGACGCACGCGCCGACGCGCTTCGACGCGAGGGGGCGACTGCTGTGTTCGTTGCGATCGACGGCCGCCCGGCCGGCATCATCGCCGTCGCCGATCCGATTAAGGTGACGACGCCGGCGGCGCTCGCGAGCCTGCGCGCGGACGGCGTTCGCATCGTGATGCTGACCGGCGATAACCGCACCACCGCCGAGGCCGTCGCGGCCAAGCTCGGCATCACGGACATCGAGGCGGAAGTCCTGCCGGAGCAGAAGAATGCGATTGTCCGACGCCTGAGGAGCGAGGGCCGTGTGGTCGCCATGGCCGGCGACGGCGTGAACGACGCTCCGGCGCTCGCCGAGGCCGATGTCGGCGTGGCGATGGGCACGGGTACGGATGTCGCCATAGAGAGCGCCGGCGTGACCTTGATCAAGGGCGATCTCGCCGGCATCGCGCGCGCGCGCGCGCTGAGCCGCGCCACGATGCGCAACATCCGGCAGAATCTGGTGCTCGCCTTCGTCTACAACCTGCTCGGCGTTCCGCTGGCGGCAGGCGTGCTTTATCCGGTCTTCGGGCTGCTGCTCAGCCCGATCGTCGCGGCGGCGGCGATGAGCTTCAGCTCCCTCTCGGTGATCGCCAATTCGCTGCGCCTGCGCTTTGCGCGGCTATGAGCCCTCGACCGTCATGCCGAGCATCATTCGACGGGAAGGCCGGCGGCCTTCCATTCGGGATATCCGTCCTCGAGCCGCCGGACCTTGAACCCGCGGTCGCGCAGCAAAGCGACGGCCTCGAAAGCCAGCACGCAGTACGGTCCCCGGCAATAGGCGACGATCTCCCGGCCTTTCGGAATTTCGCGCAGGCGCTGCGACAGCTCGCGCAACGGAATGTTGACGGCTTTCGGCAGGTGGCCGGCGGCATATTCGTCGCGCGGCCGGACGTCGAGCACCGTGACGAGCCCGTCCTTGAGCCGACGGGCGAGTTCCTTGCGGGAAACCGGCTCCAGCGCGTCGCGTTGATGAAAATAACCGCCGACGACGCCGCGGATCTCCGCCAGGTTCCGCTCGCCGACGCGACGCAGTGCCGCAACGAGATCGAGGACGGCGGGATCGCTCAATCCGTAAAGGATGCGCTTGCCGGCGCGGCGCGACGACAGCAGCCCTGCCCTGCGCATCAGGCGGAGATGCTGCGACGCATTGGCGACGGAGAGCCCGGCCCGTTCCGCCAGCGCGTCGACGGCGCGCTCGCCTTGAGCGAGGAGTTCCAGGATCTCGAGGCGGTGCCCGTGCCCCAGGCCCTTGGCCACCTCGGCAAACTGCTCGTAGATAATGTGCTTCGGCCGTTCCCTTGACATGCCGGCGGGCTCACAGTAGATCATTAAAGCGATTGATTGAATGTATTGATGCCGCCGTCTTTGTCAAGCGCGACCCGGTCCCGATGCTGAACGCCCTTCTCGCGAACGAGCCGACGGTCCGATTGACGTTTTTCATCGGCACGCTGCTCGCCGTCGCCGTTTGGGAGGCGATCCTGCCGCGGCGGCGCCGCTCCGTCTCGCGCTGGACGCGCTGGCCGAGCAATCTCGGCATCGTCGCTCTCAATACCATCGCATTGCGCCTGACTTTTCCTGTCGCCGCGGTCGGACTGGCCGTGCTCGGCGAGCAGCGCGGCTCGGGTCTTCTCAACAGCGTTTCTGTGCCCGGCTGGGCGAGGATCATCGCCGCCGTGGTGCTTCTTGACCTCGTGATCTACTTGCAGCATGTCTTGTTTCATGCCGTGCCTGCGCTGTGGCGGCTCCATCGTATGCACCACGCCGATCTCGATTTCGACGTGACCACCGGCGCGCGGTTTCATCCCATCGAGATCCTGCTCTCGATGGGCTTGAAGCTCGGCGCCATCATGGCGCTGGGTGCGCCGCCCGTGGCGGTGCTGGTCTTCGAGGTGCTGCTCAACGCAACCTCGATGTTCAACCACGGCAATGTCGGCCTGCCGCAGCGGCTCGATCGGGCGCTGCGCTGGATCGTCGTGACGCCCGACATGCATCGCGTCCATCACTCCGTAGTGCCGAACGAGACCAACAGCAATTTCGGGTTCAACCTGCCCTGGTGGGACCGGTTGTTCGGCACCTATCGGGCGCAGCCAGCGGCGGGCCATGACGGGATGACCATCGGGCTCGACCAGTTCCGCGATCCGGCTCAGCTCCGTCTCGACAGGATGCTCGTGCAACCCTTCATCGGTTCGACCGGTGCATACCCCATCAACCGGCGGAGGGCGGTATGATGCTTCGGCAGCGTGCGTTTCGGCGGGTCTCGCCCTTCTGCTGCTACCGGCGGCCTCTCTGCTGCGGCACGTTCGGCGGCTGCGCGAACCCGCCCGAAGCGCAAGCCGAGCCTTGAAGGGAAATCGAACGAGGCGCGAGCGTCGAGGACGCGCAGGTCATCTAGCGCGATCCCATCGCGACCCGAACGGGCATCGTGGACGCGCAATGGGCGCCGGTCGACAACGCCGCAGCGCTGCTGCCGACGCGCTTTTCCGAAGTCGTGCAGTGGCGGCATAAAAGCCACCTGGCGTGGATGCGTCCCCATGGCGAATGAGGCAAAACCAATCTATCTCGACTACAACGCAAGCACGCCCATCGATGTGGCGGCAGCATTGGGCAGGGCGTGCGAGATCTCGCAGCGCGGGCTCGGCATGCCCGACATACAACGATTGCGGGACCTGTTCTGGGAGCGCCTGCGAGCGGCCTTCGGCAATCAAATCGTCCTTAATGGTCATCCTGAGCTACGCCTGCCAAATAGGCTCAATGTCTCGTTCGCGGCCCGCGTCGGCGCGGAGATCCTCGCGCGCATGCCGGATGTTGCCGCGTCGACCGGCTCGGCCTGCCATTCCGGACGGATCACGCTGTCTCCCGTGCTGAAGGCAACGGGCATCGCTCCCGAGATCGGCATGGGCGCGATCCGCTTCAGCCTCGGGCGCAGCACGACACCGGAGGAAATTGAGGATGTCGTCGATCGCTTGCGCCGGGTGCTCGCGTGAGTCGTACGGATGCGCCCACAGCGATCGACCCGCAAGCCTACGCCTCCTGGCGGGCGACATCGCTCGGCGCCGTCACTGAGGCGCTCGAGCAGGACTTGATCCTCGACATCATGGGCGAGATTCGGGGCGCCCATGTTCTGGACGCCGGCTGTGGCGATGGCACGCTGGTCTGCGCCATGTCGTCGCTCGGGGCGGAGGTAACAGGGGTCGATCCCGATTCCGCGATGCTCGCTACCGCGCGCGCCCACGCGCATAAGGCGGGAATCGAGGCAAGGTTCCTGGAGGGGCGAGTCGAACGGCTTCCCTTTCCGGACGCCGCCTTCGATGTCGTGACCGCCGTCAGGGTTCTTTGCTTCGTACCGGATGCGGGGGGTGCGGTCCGCGAGCTGGCGCGCGTGCTCCGTCCAGGTGGGCGTCTGGTCCTCGGCGAGCTCGGCCGCTGGAGCCTTTGGGCCGCGATCCGCCGGCTCCGCGGCTGGCTGGGCTCTGGAAGGTGGCGCGGTTCCGTACTGCAGCCGACCTGCGTGCGCTCGTCGAAGCGAGCGGGTATTTCCGTCACCGCGGTTCGCGGTGCCGTGTTCTATCCGCCGGTCGGCATCTTCGCCCGTGTCTTGGCGCCGCTTGACCCTTGGCTCGGTCGTCTCACCACCTTCGGTGCGGCGTTCATCGTGCTGCGCGCCGTCGTGATGATCGAGCGCCGGCGCGTGTAGGGATCTACAAACCATGATCACCGCATCTGGGGATCATGAAATCGGCGCACAGGAGCCGTTGACCGTGATCTCGCATATCGCTCGCGGCTGGCTTTACCAGGTTCGGTGTGAGCATCTACGAGCGCTGGATTCTGCCACCGCTGCTCGACCTGGCGATGCGCCAGCGCCAGATCCAGAAGTATCGCCGCGACCTGATCCCCGGCGCGCGCGGCCGGGTCCTCGAGGTCGGAATCGGCTCCGGCCTGAACCTTCAATTCTATGCCGCCGGCGTAAGCACGGTCATTGGAATCGATCCGTCCGGGGAGCTGCTGTCCAAGGCAAGGCGGCATGCGGCCAGAGCCGGCGTGCGGGTGGAGTTGCGACAGGGATCGGCAATGGCAATCGGATTGGACGACGACAGCGTCGATACACTCGTGATGACCTGCACGCTCTGTTCGATCCCCGACCCGCTTGCCGCGCTGGCCGAGATGCGCCGGGTCCTGAAGGCCGATGGCGCGCTGCTGTTCGTGGAGCACGGCTTGTCTCCCGAGCCTGGCGTCGCACGCTTGCAGCATCGGCTGACGCCCTTGTGGCGGCGCATTTCGGGCGGATGCCATCTGGATCGGAAAGTCGACGACCTGTTCCGCGCCGCCGGCTTCGAACTCGCGGCGCTGAACACCGAATACGCCGACGGCCCGCGGCCGATGGCCTACATGTATCAGGGCCGCGCCGTTCGCACGCGTTGATTGATCGGAAATTCGCGAGACCGCGAAGCCCGCGTCGACACCCTCACTTCACGCCCCTCACCCCCGCGCCAGCCGCCAGACGATCTCGCCCTCGGCGCGGCGCTCGACGCGCCAGCGCAGGCTGCGGTCATGGGCGGCGAGACAGCCCTCCCAGAGCCGGTTCCACGGCATGAAGCCGTCCGCCGCGTCCGTTTCGGGGGCTGCGAGCCGGCGCCAGGAGCGCTGGCGGATCAGCATCGCCTCCCCCTCGCGTGCGATCCCCGCCTCCTCACCCTGCGCTGCGGCCAGTCGGCGGAAGAGCTCGGCGAAACCCGCGGCGCCGCCTTCGCTCACGCCGAGCTCGGCCTTGATCTCCTCGCAGAGCTGCATGCCCACGAGATAGGCGGCGCGGCCGGCAAGCGCGTCAGCCCGCTCCGCGCCGAAAAGGCCGTAAAGCTCCGGCAAGGCGCTGCGCACATAGTCGATCGCGTAGTTGCGCCGCGCCTTGGCAAGGCGCTCGGGCGACCATTCGCCTTCAGGCAGGCGCGGCGCGGCGGCGGGATCGAAGAGCGGCGCCTCTTCTCCCAGGGAAAAGCGCAGCCGCTCCTCGGGCGCGAGAGCACGGCCGAAATCGTAGAAATAGCCCTCGAGCGCGTCCTGCTCGTCGACCGTCTGCTTGGTGCAGACGAAGCCGAGGCCGGGATTGCCGAGCGAAACGCCGTTCTGGGCATGCCAGCCGCGGAGCATCGCCCGCGACACCGCGCTCGGCACCGCGCAGATCGCCGTGCCCTGCCACATCCAGCGCGGCGGCGGGTAGCGGATCCAGGCCTTGCGCGGGCCTTCCTCGATATACTCGACGCGCACGCCGCCGATGCGGTTGGAGAGGTAGTGGTAGCGCGCCGCGGCCACGGCGTCGGGCAGGCCGGCGAGGCCGAGCTTTGCGAGGCCGGGCAGGAATTTCTCGCGGTGCTGGCAGCGGAACAGGCGGAACACCAGCTCGGCCGCCGCCGCCGCGCCCGCCTGCGTCACCACGGTCAGGATGAGCCCGGTGACCCAGCCGTGATAGAGCCGCGCCAGCGCGCCATAGCCCCGTTCCATGGCCCCCATCGGACCATTTCCCGCGCCGGTGCACAAGCCTTGGCGCCCCAGACTCATGGTTAACAATTCCTTAGGACGGTTCGCCTAAGCTCTGGTGCCGGCCCGCGAGATCATGGAACCCGCAATGCAGGACGCCGACCAGACCCCGTTCCGCGCGATCGACGATATCGGCCTGCGCCTGCCCGTCGGCATGACGCTGCCGGTCGATGCCGAGCTCGAGGCGATGGTGAAGCGGCTTGCCGGCGTCACCCGCGGCACCGGCATCGTCATGGCGGCGCGCGAGATCGCCGCCGATCCCTCGAGCACGCTGCGCACCGTGCTGGCGCTGCTGAAGCTACTGGTATTCGGCCGCGCGCAGCAGACGATCGACGAGGTCGAGAGCGGCGCGGCCAGGCTCGGCTGCAAGAGCGGCTGCGCCTGGTGCTGTCATCAAAGCGTCGAGGCGACCATTCCCGAGGCGATCCTGGTCGCCGCCCATCTCGCCGATCCCTTCGATCCCCGAAGCCGCCGGATCCTGGAGAACGCCGACCGGTTCCGCAGCCTCGACGAGCGCGAGCGCCGCCGCACCGGCAGCCCTTGCGCCTTGCTCGCCGAGGACAATCGGTGCTCGGTCCATGACGACCGGCTGCTGATGTGCCAAGCGATGATGGCGAGCGCCGCGCTCCAGGGCGCCGACGCGCCGGTCAAGCTCTTCCTCAACGCCCAATACTCATCCTCGGCGATCAGGCGGGCTTGCGCGGCATCCTGCGCGACATCGGGCTGCAGGAGGACGTGGTCGAGCTCACGCAGGCGGTGGCCGCCATCCTCCGGGATCCCGCGCTAGTCGATCGCTGGCTGAAGCGCGAGCGCGTCTTCGGCCCCGAGCTGGCGCCGCCGCGTGGCGAGGCGGAGGCGGCGCCGGCGCAATAGACGGCGTCGTAGGACGGCGTCCGAGTTCCCTCCCCGGCCTTAGTCCGGATTTCTCCAACGGGTAAGCGCTGCGAGGCCGATCTTTGGCGCCGGGGTAGGAGGCGCGGCGCGCGGCGATGCGAGCATTGTAAGCGCCGCAGCGGACCGATGTCTTTCTCCCTGCGCAAGCGGCGGTCGGGATCACGCATCTCATAGGGGAGGGCCGCTCGGGCGCTGCTGGATAAGCGAATACGAAAGCGCGGAGCGATGCCGCTGCGCGCACTTGGTTAGGACAGCGTCGTCACATCTTTCCCTCGAGCCTTGGCGGCGGAGGGGTGTGATCGTGGCATTGGTCCTGCGCCGGGCTTCGCCGCGCTCTCCGTCACCGGCGCAGCTCGGTTTTTTTGTCGGCGGTGTACACCGATGATGTAGGGCCCGTGATGGGCCAAGTGCCGGCGAGGGGAGAGTGGCCGTGAACGACGCAGCGCGAAGCGTCGAGCCGCGCTCGCCGGCCAGGCGATCGAGCGGCTCGAGGATGCGGCGCTGCCGGATGTCCGAGTAGGAAAGTGCGTGGCGGAGAGGGCGCTTGGCGGTTGCGTCCAGCTCATCGGGATTTGCGCTAGGCAAGCTTGTCGAGCTCGCGCAGCAGCGTGTCGCCCATCTCCGTCGTCGAGACCCGCGCCGTGCCAGGCTGCATGATGTCGCTGGTGCGCGCGCCGCCCTTGAGCGCGTTCAGCACCGCGCGCTCGACCAGCGCCGCCTCCTCGGCGAGGTCGAAGGAATAGCGCAGCATCATGGCGAAGGAGAGGATCGAGGCGAGCGGGTTCGCCATGTCCTTGCCGGCGATGTCGGGCGCGCTGCCATGGACCGGCTCGTAGAGCGCCTTGCGCCGCCCGCTCTGGTCCACCGCGCCGAGCGAGGCCGAGGGCAGCATGCCGAGCGAGCCCGTCAGCATCGCCGCGCAATCCGACAGCAGGTCCCCGAAGAGATTGTCGGTGGCGATGACGTCGAACTGCTTGGGGTTGCGCACCAGCTGCATGGCGCAATTGTCGGCGTACATGTGCGAGAGCGCGACGTCCTTGTACTCGCAGTCGTGCAGCTTCTGCATCTCCTCGCGCCACAACACGCCCGATTCCATCACATTGGCCTTCTCGACCGAGGTGACGCGGCGGCTTCGCTTGCGCGCGAGCTCGAAGGCGACGCGGCCGACGCGGATGATCTCGGGCGTGGTGTAGACCTGGGTGTTGACGCCGCGCCGCGTGCCGTCGGGCAGGGTCTCGATGCCGCGCGGCTCGCCGAAGTAGACGCCGCCGGTGAGCTCACGCACGATCATGAGATCGAGATCGCGGATCACCTCCGGCCGCAAAGTCGAGGCACCGATCAGCGGCTCGAACACCAGCGCCGGCCTGAGATTGGCGAAGAGTGCCATCTCCTTGCGCAGCCGCAGCAAGCCGCGCTCCGGCTTCAGCGCGAAAGGCAGCGCATCCCATTTCGGCCCGCCAACCGCGCCGAGCAGCACCGCATCGGCGGCCATCGCCGCCTGCAGCGTGCTCTCGGCCAAGGGCGTGCCATGCGCGTCCAGGGCGGCACCGCCGACGAGATCTTCGCTGAGCTCGAAGCTGGCGATGCGCCGGCGGTCGAACCAGTCGATCACGCGATAGACCTGCTGCATCACCTCGGGCCCGATGCCGTCGCCGGGCAGGGCCAGCAGCTTCCGGTTGGACACCATTTCTTGCCTCCCCCCGCGCGCGGCTCAGGACCAGAGCCAGGGCCGGCTCAGCCTGTTCCTCTCCTCGAAGGCGGCGATCGCCGGCGCCTTCTCGAGGGTGAGGCCGACATCGTCGAGCCCGTTCAGCAGGCAGTGCTTGCGGAAGGGATCGATGTCGAATTTGACCACGCCGCCATCGGGCCGGGTGATGGTCTGCTTCTCCAGGTCGACGGTGAGCCGCGCATTGGCGCCCTTGCGCGCGTCGTCCATCAGCTGATCGACGACCGCCTGCGGCAGCTTGATCGGCAGGATGCCGTTCTTGAAGCAGTTGTTGTAGAAGATGTCGGCGAAGCTATGGGCGATGACGCAGCGGATGCCGAAATCGAGGAGCGCCCAGGGCGCGTGCTCGCGCGAGCTGCCGCAGCCGAAATTCTCGCCGGCGACGAGCAGCTTGGCGTGACGGTAGGCGGGCTGGTTGAGGATGAAATCGGGGTTCTCCGAGCCGTCCGCGCGATAGCGCAGCTCCTCGAAGAGCACCTTGCCGAGCCCACTGCGCTTGATCGTCTTGAGATGCTGCTTGGGGATGATCTTGTCGGTGTCGACGTTAATCATCGGCAGGGGCGCGGCGATGCCCGCGAGCGTGGTGAACTTGTCCATCGCTGTCTCCCTCAGCCGAGCTCGCGGACATCGGCGAGCCGGCCGGTAACGGCCGCGGCCGCGGCCATGGCGGGGCTCACCAGATGCGTGCGCCCGCCGCGGCCCTGCCTGCCCTCGAAATTGCGGTTCGAAGTCGAGGCGCAGCGCTCGCCCGGCGCGAGCTTGTCCGGGTTCATGGCAAGGCACATCGAGCAGCCGGGCTCGCGCCACTCGAAGCCCGCCGCAAGGAACACGCGGTCGAGCCCTTCCTCCTCCGCCTGGTGCTTCACCAGGCCGGAGCCCGGCACCACCATGGCGTTGACGCCGGCCGCCACCTTGCGGCCCCTGACCACTGCGGCAGCGGCGCGCAGATCCTCGATGCGGCCGTTGGTGCAGGAGCCGATGAAGACGCGCTGCACGGGCAGGTCAACCAGCCGGGTTCCCGGCGTGAGCCCCATATACTCCAGCGAACGCGCCATCGCCGCGCGCCGGCTCGCATCGGCCTCATCGGCCGGGTCGGGGACGCTGCCGGTGATCGGCAACACGTCCTGCGGGCTGGTGCCCCAAGTGACTTGCGGCGCGATCTCAGCGGCGGCGAGCGAGACTTCGCTATCGTAGCGCGCGCCCGGATCC
>JASHRZ010000447.1 GCA_030037055.1 Alphaproteobacteria bacterium | reverse complement strand
AGGGCGCCGAGGCCGTGCTCCCTGACGTCGACCCCGGACTTCTCGTTCCGCGCCACCGTAAGGCAGATGAGATTGGCCATAGATCCGCCGCTGACGAGCGTGCCGCTTGCCGAGTCGGGAAAGCCGATCATCTCCTTGCACCAGTTGACCACCTGCTGATCCATAAGAGCCGCCGCGTGATCGCCGCCGCCGAGATTCGAGCCTTGGATCGCGGCAAGGAATTCGCCCAGAGCTCCAGTGAAATTGCTCGACCCCATGTACCAGGACCAAAAACGCGGATGGATATTGCCCATGGGGTATCGCATCACCGTCTCGGTGACAGTCCGGTAGATATCGGCGAGGGATTCGGGGCCCCGAGGAAGCGGAGTGAGGAAACAGGCGCGCACGTCCGGTGGCATTTGCCGCCAGACCGGACGATCACTCACATCCCTGAGGTAAGCAACGGCATCGTCGATGATCTGGTGCGAGAGCGCCAGCGCCTCGCCCCAGTTCCCAGGGTCGAGCGTCTCCTCGGCACATGCGTTTGCCGCGCTCTGCTGAACCTGCATTTGGTCTCTTCCCGCGACGGAAGTCGTCAGGTGGGGAACTGGAATCCCGGGGTCGAGCGGGAAAGCGCCAACTCTTCTTCGTTCATGTCGGCCGCGATGTCGTCGAAAAGTGGCGTCGTCAAATAGCGCTCGCCTGTATCGGGAAGCATGCAGAGGATCACCGATCCCGCCGGCGCCCTCTCGGCGATTTCACGCGCTGCGGCAAAGGTCGCGCCGCCGGAGATGCCGATGAAAATTCCCTCTTTTTGTGCGAGCGCCTTGGTCCATTTGATTGCTTCGGCGCCGGCAATGGGCATCACTTTGTCATAGAGCCGCCGGTCGATCGCTTCCTGCAGCACGTAGGGGATGAAATCGGGGGTCCATCCCTGGATAGGATGCGACTCGAAGGCGGAATGGCTTGTCGCCGGCGCGCCGTCGGCCGTTCGCTCTTGCGGCCGCCCGCTGCCGAGCAACTGAGCGTTTGCGGGTTCGCAGAGGACGATCTTCGTCTCCGGCCTTTCCCGCCGTAGCACGCGGCCGACCCCGGCGATCGTTCCGCCCGTCCCGTAACCGGTGACGAACCAATCGAGGCGCGATCCGGCAAAATCCCCGACGATTTCTCGGCCGGTCGTCGCTTCGTGAATGGCGGCGTTGGCCTCGGTCTCGAATTGTCGTGCGAGGAACCAGCCATTGGCCTCGGCGAGCTCGACCGCCTTCCGATACATCCCATAGCCCTTCGCGGCGCGCGGGGTCAGAACGACTTTGGCACCCAACATGCGCATCAGCCTGCGCCGTTCGATCGAGAAGCTGTCGGCCATGGTGACGGCGAGAGGATAGCCCTTCTGCGCACAGACCATCGCCAGCCCGATACCGGTGTTGCCGCTGGTTGCTTCGACGACGGTCTGGCCCGGCCTGAGCGCTCCGCTGCGCTCCCCCTCCTCGATGATATTGAGCGCCAGCCGGTCCTTCACCGAGGAAGCCGGATTAAAGAACTCCGCCTTCACGTAAATCGTCGCATGCTCCGGCGCCAGGTTGTTGACCCTGATCGTTGGCGTATCTCCGACCGTATCGAGGATGCTGTCGAAGAGACGACCGCGGCCTGACGTCGTTCTGATGGCTGTCTTAAGGGCCATGACTAGCTCTCCTTGAGTCCCGGCTGTACTTGCCGAATCACTGTGGCGGACCGCGGGTGGCGGCGCCAGGGATCGAGTGATAGACTGCGGGCGGAGAGAGGACCGTGGGAAAAAGCGTGGAAACGGGCGTGGGTTCTGCGCCCCGGGTCGTCGAGGCCGTGACGGCCGGCCTCTCCATACGGATGTTGGGTCCGTTGACCGTGAGCCGCGACGGCGTGCCTTTGAGACTGCCCGCCTCGCGCAAGGTGCGCGCTCTCCTTGCCTATCTCGCCCTCTCGCCGAAAGCCATAGGGCGGAGCCGCCTTTGCGATCTTCTATGGGATGTGCCCGACGATCCGCGGAGCGAGTTGCGGTGGTGCCTCAGCAAGCTGCGCCGTGTCTTCGACGAGCCGCATCGTCAAAGGATCCTGGCCTCCGACGGCACGGTTGCGATCGACCTCTGCGGCTGTCGCGTCGACGCGCTCGAGATCGCTTTGGCTGCCGACGCCGGCGTTGAAGGCATCGGCTTGGATCGGCTCCGGTCGCTTTCAGGCCTCTTTGCCGGCGATTTTCTCGAAGGCCTCGACATCGACCGAAGTCCGAACTTCAGCACTTGGCTCACGGCGCAGCGGCGGCGCTTCACTGCCTGCCACGCGGCCATCTTGGAGCAACTCGCCGCGAAGCTCCCGGCGGGGTGCGACGAAGCCTTCGCCTCGCTCGAGAAATGGCTCGAGATCGCCCCCTTCGACTCGCGCGCGCATTTGACGCTGCTGAATGGGCTGGCTCGGTGGGGAAAGATCGCCCAATGCGAAGCGCATCTCGCGGCGGCCGCGCGGCTCTTCGAGTCCGAAGGGCTGAGCTTCGCACCGATCCGCGCAGGTTGGCGATCGCTCAAGGACGGTGGGCTGATCCGAAAGGGCTCGGCGGAGCCTGGCGCTCGACCTTCGACAGACCGCCCGCCCGATTCAGGCGAGCTTGCCTTGGGGAAGGCAAGCCGCGCTTCGCTCGCCGTGATGCCGTTTGTCGAAGAGGCAAATGGAGAAAGCGTGCGCGGCGGCGTCGCCGATGGCCTCACTCACGACATCATCACCCGGCTGGCCAAGTTGCGGAATCTCTTCGTCATCGCCCGCGGTTCGGTCTTCGCGCTCGCCGAGCGCGGCATCGCTCCGGAAGAGGCGGGTCGACGGTTGAACGTCGATTACGTCGCAAGCGGCGCGGTGCGACGAAACGATAACCGTGCCCTCACCATCAGGGTCGAGCTTGTCGAGGTGCACGCTCGGCGCATCGTATGGGCGGAAGCGTACCACCCTGAGGCGGACAGGACCTTCGAGGTTCTCGACAGAATCGGCGACAGCATCGTTTCGTCGATCGCGGCCGAAATCGAGACGGTCGAACGAAATCGCGCGATCCTCAAACCGCCCAGCTCTCTGAACGCCTGGGAGACGTACCATCGCGGCCTCTGGCACATGTATCGGTTCACGCAGAGCGAAAACGAGCTCGCCCAGCGCTACTTTGCGCGGGCGGTCGAGCTTGATCCGACCTTCGCTCGCGCCTATGCGGGCCTGTCGTTCACGCACTGGCAAAACGCCTTCCAGCGATGGGCCGACCGCGAAACAGAAAGCGATCGTGCGGCCGAAACGGCGGCTCAGAGCCTCCTTGTCGAGGACAAAAATCCGGCGGCGCATTGGGCCATGGGGCGAGCGCTGTGGCTGCGCGGCCGCCAAGACGAGGCGCTGCGCGAGCTGCAGCAAGCGGTCGATCTCAGTCCCAACTTCGCGCTCGGCCACTACACGCTGGCGTTCGTCCAATCCCAGTCCGG
>JASHRZ010000446.1 GCA_030037055.1 Alphaproteobacteria bacterium | reverse complement strand
GCGTTGGTGGCGGCCGGCGCAGCGTCGAGCGCCGCGACATAATCCGCAAAGCGGCGGAAACGGAACTGCTCGGCAGTGCCGATGAGGTCGAGCGGCGGCGGCAGCGCGCGGACCGTGGGCATCGGTGCAAGGCTCACGCCGCAATTGCCGGCGATGACGGTGGTGACGCCTTGGCTCACCTTGGGTGTCATCTCCGGATGGGACAGCAGCGCGCGGTCGTCATGAGTGTGGACGTCGATGAAGCCCGGCGCCACGGCGAGGCCGGCGACATCGATCTCCTCCCTGCCGCTGCCCGGCGGCAGGCGGCCGATGGCGGCGATGCGGTCGCCGGCGATCGCCACGTCGGCGGCGAAAGCGGCGGCGCCGCTGCCGTCGATCACCTGCCCGCCGCGCAGCACCCGGTCATAGCGCGTCATGGCTCAGGCCCTGGCGGCGATCGCCTCGACTTCGACCAGCATACCCGGTCGCGCCAGCGCGCTGATGACCAGCAGAGTGGAGGCCGGCCGCGCCTGGCCGAGATGACGCGTGCGCACTTGGCCATAGGTCGGGACATGCTCCTGGCGGGTGAGGAAGTGCGTGCATTTCACCAGGTGCTCCACGCCCATGCCGGCGGCGGCGAGGATCGCCTTGATGTTCTTCCAGCATTGATCCGCCTGGCCCTCGAAATCCGCCGGCATCGTGCCGTCGGGCGCGACGCCGACCTGGCCCGCGAGATAGAGGATGCGGGCGTCGCCGCGGATTTCGACGCCGTGGCTGTAGGGGCCGGCGGGTGCCGCGACGGTGGCGGGAGAATAAATCTTCATGGCTTCCTCCGCTGGTTTGTCGCGGGTTTATGGCGCGGCGTCGGTGGCGCGACAACACCGTTCCTCGCCGGCGCTCAAGGGTCCGACCCCCGATCCGCCTCGAGCAGGCCGCTGAGCTCGGTCATCGCCTGCCTCGTCGTCTGGATTACCTGCTTCTCGTCGTCATAGATGCCGTGCTGGTCGACCAGCAGGCGCTCGTCATGCTCGCGGAAGAGCTGCACTGTGCGCTCCGCTTCCGCGGCGTCCATGCCCAGCTCCTCCAGCACCAGCTCGCCGAGCCGCAGGCTCGAATGGTAGGTCTCGCGCACGATGTGCGTCACCCCCTGATCCATCAGCAGATGCGCGTGGCGCCGGTTGCGCACGCGCGCCAGGATGGCCAGGTGGGGGAAGTGACGCTTGACATGCTCGACGACCTTCAGCGATTGCGCGACGTCGTCGAGCGCCACCACCAGCACTTGTGCCTCCGCCGCCTTCGCCGAGCGCAGCACGTCGAGCCGCGCCGGATCGCCGTAATAGGCCGTGGTGCCGTAGCGCCGTACCAGGTCGATCTGCTCGCCGTTCCTGTCGAGGGCGGTGAACGCGATCTTTTTGACGCGCAGGATGCGGCCGATGACCTGGCCGAAGCGACCGAAGCCGCAGATGATCACCGGCGTCGCGGGTCCGTCGATGGCGTCGAACGCCCGCTGCGGCGCCTTCACCAGCCGCGGCGCCAGGAAGCGCTCCTCGAGCGCGAAGAGCGGCGGTGCCGCGATCATCGACAGGGTGATGACCAGCATTGCGAGATCGGCGCGCGCGGGCGACAGCAGCCCCTCGGCAAGCGCCGCGATGAACAGCACGAAGCCGAACTCGCCCGCCTGCGGCAGCGCCGCAGCGAAGCGCGCGGCGTTGAGACGGTCGTGCCCGGCGAGAAGCGCAAGGGCGAAGGCGATCGCCGCCTTGATGAGCAGCAGCCCCGCCGCCGCCGCCAGTACGAAGCCGGGCTCGGCTGCGAGGAGGTCGAGATTGGTCGACATGCCGACCGACATGAAGAAGACACCAAGCAGCAGTCCTTCGAACGGCTCTATGTCGGCCTGCAGCTCGTGCCGGTATTCGGAATCGGAGAGCAGCACGCCGGCCATGAAGGCGCCCAAGGACATGGAAAGGCCGACGGTGCTCACCAGGGCCGCGGTGCCGCCGACGACGACCAGAGCAGTGGCGGTGAAGATCTCCGGCGTCTTGGCGCTCTCAACCAGGCGGAAGATCGGCCGGATCAGGTAGCGGCCGCCGATGAGGACGATAAGCAGCGCGCCGGCCGCGCGCAGGATCGCGAGCCAGGCGCTGTGCTCCGTCATCTCGCCGAACTCGCCGTTGAGCACCGGCAGCAGCGCCACCATCGGGATGACCGCGATGTCCTGGAACAGCAGCACGGCGAAGCCGTCGCGGCCGGCCTCGCCGGTGAGGAGCTCGTGCTCGGCGAGCATCGGCAGCACGATCGCGGTCGAGGACAGCGCCAGGCTGAAGCCCACCACCACCGCGGCAGGCCAGGGCAGCGACAGCAGGCGGGCGATGGCGCAGAGGAGAGCGCCGGTGACCGCCAGCTGCGCCGCACCGAGCCCGAGCACCGACCGCCGCATCACCCAAAGCCGCCGTGGCCGGAGCTCGAGCCCGATGAGGAAGAGCAGCATGACGACACCGAGCTCGGAGATCGCGCCGACGCTGTCGACATCGTCGACGAGGTCGAAGCCGGCGGGGCCGATCATGAGGCCGGCGGCGAGATATCCCAACACGCTGGGCAGCCCCAACCGCTTGGCGAGCGGCACGGCGACGACGGCGGCGGCGAGCAGCGACACGAAAGTGTAAAGGAACGGCATGACATACCTCGCGGATGCCGGCGGCGGCGCAGCTCAGCCCGCCGGCGGCGCGGGACGCAGGAAAGCGAAATCGCAGCCGTGATCGGCCTGCAGGATCTGCTCGCGATGGAGCCTGGCATAGCCGCGCGCGGGCGCGAACGGGGCAGGGGCCGGGCGCCGCGCCAGCTCGGCGGCATCGACCAGGAGGTCGATCCGCCGCTCCTTCACCGAAAGCCGGATGAGGTCGCCGCTGCGCGCCTTCCCCAGCGGCCCGCCGCTCGCCGCGTCGGGGCTCACATGCAGCACCACAGTGCCATAGGCGGTGCCGCTCATGCGCGCATCGGAGATGCGCACCATGTCCTTGACGCCGGCGCGCGCCAGCTTGGCAGGGATCGGCAGATAGCCCGCCTCGGGCATGGCGGAGGGGCTGGTCGGGCCGGCATTCTGCAGCATCAGGAAATCGTCAGGGGTCACTTCGAGCGCGGGATCGTCGATGCGCGCCGCGAGGTCCTCGAGCGAGCTGAACACCACGGCGCGGCCCTGGCGCTCGAACAGCCGGGTGTCGGCGGCCGAGCGCTTGAGGATGGCGCCGCGCGGCGCCAGCGAGCCGAACAGCGCGACGAGCCCGCCTTGCGGCTGCACCGGCTCCGCCAGCGAGTGCACCACCGCGCGGTCGACGAAAGCGCCCTCGCTTTGGGCGAGCCGCTCGCCCAGGCTCTCGCCGGTGACGGTAAGGCAGTCGAGATGGAGCAGCGGCTTCAGCTCGCGCAGCACCGCGCCGATGCCGCCGGCGGCGAAGAGATCCTCCATGTAGTGGGGCCCGGTCGGCTTGAGGTCGACCAGCACCGGCGTCGCGGCGCTGAGCGCGTTGAGCTTGTCCAGCGGGACATCGACGCCGACGCGCCCGCCGATGGCGGTGAGATGCAGGATGGCGTTCGTCGAGCCGCCGATCGCCAGCAGCACGCGCAGCGCATTGTCGATCGCTTCGGCGGTGAGGATGCGGTCGGGGGTGAGCTTGTGCCGCGCCAGCGCCACTGCCGCCGCGCCGGTCGCCTCGGCGGCGCGCAGCCGGTCGGCGTGGACGGCGGGGATCGCCGCGGTGCCCGGCAGCATCATGCCGAGCGCCTCGGCGATCGCCGCCATGGTGCTTGCCGTGCCCATCACCGCGCAGGTGCCGGCGGTGGTGGCGAGGCTACCCTCGATCTCAGCGATCTGCTGGCGGCTCACCTCCCCGGCGCGGAAGCGCGCCCAGAAGCGGCGGCAATCGGTGCAGGCGCCAAGCCGCTCGCCGCGCCACGGCCCGGTCATCAACGGCCCGGTGACCAGCTGGATCGCCGGCACGTTGGCCGAGGCTGCGCCCATCAACTGCGCCGGCACCGTCTTGTCGCAACCGCCGATTAGCACGACGGCGTCCATCGGCTGAGCGCGGATCATCTCTTCGGTATCGATTGCCATGAGGTTGCGGAACATCAGGCTGGTTGGATTGAGGAACACCTCGCCCAGCGAGATCGTCGGGAACGCAATCGGCAGCGCGCCCGCCGCCAGCACCCCCCGCGTCACCGCGTCCACCAGCTCCGGCACCAGGCGGTGGCAATTGTTGAAGCCGCTCGCGGTATTGGCGATGCCGATCACCGGCTTCGTCAGCAAGGCCTGCGAATAGCCCATGGATTTGGCGAAAGAGCGGCGCAGATAAAGCGCGAAGTCGCGATCGCCGTAATTGGTGAGACCGCGGGCAAGGCCGATCGGATCGCTCATCCAGGGCTCCTGATGCGGCGGGAGGCGCCGGCGCAGCTAAGCTGCCGCCTGCCTTGCATGTCAATGCGCGGGACGGCCAATGCGCGGGATGGCCAAGGAATTGTTTCCCATGCTGCAACATCGCTCGTGCGTCCTTCGAGACGCGGCGCCGCGCGCCGCTCTTCAGGATGAGGAATGACGGAGGACTCATCGATCGATGATGACCGATTCAATCTCGCCTCATCCTGAAGAGTGCCCACAGGGCGCGTCTCCAAGGACGGGCCTGCGACTGGTTTATCTCAAGCTGAACACCCGCTTGCCGCAGGCGTGCGGCCAGCGCAGACTCGCGCCATACGGTGCTGCGCGGGCGATGGCGTCCTTGCGCCGGCGCGCTTTTGCCGGAGAGAGGCGATGCCGTGCTTGCCGGCACGCTGGTCTGGACCGAGGCGCCGCTCGGCTGGATCGCGCACTGGCATCTCTCCTGGCGGGGACGGGAATACCGCTGGCACAACCGCGGCGTCTCCTTCGACGACGCCTTCCCCAACGCCGTCGACCGGGCGGTGCCCCTCGTGTCGGGCCATGGAGCATAGCCGTACTTTTGCCCCGCGCCGGCAAGCGGTATAATCCGGCAAAAAGCGCAGCGCTCCCAATGCGGTGCTGGGACGGGCGAGGTGTGGGCATGAAAACGCTGTTGGCCGTGGTCAGCGACGGCACCGCAGCGCCGTTGCTCGAGACGGCGCTGCTGGTCGCCAGGCGCTTCAACAGCCGGATCACCGGACTGAACGCGCTCACGGCTGAATACGCCGTGGTGTTCGGCGGGGAGATGGGTTTCTCGATTTCTTCCGAGGTCGACCGCACGCTCGAGCGCGAAGGCCAGGACCGGCGGGAGCAGGCGCGCGCTCTCTTCTCCTCTTTCAT
>JASHRZ010000445.1 GCA_030037055.1 Alphaproteobacteria bacterium | reverse complement strand
AAAGTGGTTTCGGGATAGTCGACGAAGACGGGGAAATAGAGGCGTCCGTCATAGGAGACGAGGAACGGCCGGTCGTTGGCGATGAATTCGGCAAAGAGGCTGGTCACGAAGAGCGCGAGGAACAGCCAGAGGGACCAGAAGCCGCGGCGGTTGGCGCGGAAATTCGCCAGCCGACGGCGCGCCAGCGGCGTCAGGCGCAGCCCGAACACGCGCCGCGTCCGCGCTCGGGCGAGGGCGGCGGAGGGAGCGCTCATGCCCGGCGCGTCGCGAAATCGATGCGCGGATCGACCCACATGTAGGTCAGATCGCGCACCAGCGTCATGATGAGGCCGATCAGCGTGTAGATGTAGAGCGTGCCGAACATTACGGGATAGTCGCGGCCGATCACTGCCTGGAAGCCGAGATAGCCCAACCCGTCGAGCGAGAAGATCACCTCCACCAGAAGCGCGCCGGTGAAGAGAATGCCGATGAACGCCGCCGGGAAGCCGGCGATCACCAGCAGCATGGCGTTGCGGAAGACATGGCCGTAGAGCACGCGCGCCTCCGAGAGGCCCTTGGCGCGCGCGGTCACGACGTACTGCTTGTTGATCTCCTCGAGGAAGGAATTCTTGGTCAGCATGGTGAGGCTGGCGAAGCTGCCGATAAGCAGCGAGGCCACCGGCAGGACGATATGCCATGCGTAATCAGTGATTTTGTGCGCGAGCGAGAAGCTCGACCAGTCGTCCGAGACGATGCCGCGCAGTGGGAACCATTGCAGATAGCTGCCGCCGGCGAAGAGCACGATGAGCAGGATCGCGAAGAGGAAACCGGGGATCGCATAGCCGACGACGATCACGGCGCTGGTCCATAGGTCGAAATTGCTGCCGTCCCTCACTGCCTTGCGGATGCCGAGGGGGATCGATACCAGATAGCTGATGATCGTCGCCCAGAGACCCAAGGAGATCGAAACCGGCAGCTTTTCTCGAATCAGCGAGACCACCGGCACGTCCCGGTAGAAACTGGTGCCGAAGTCGAAGAGCAGGTAGTTCCTGATCATCGCCAGGAAGCGTTCGGTCGGCGGCTTGTCGAAGCCATAGAGCTTGTTGAGCTGCTTGATGAATTCGGGATCGAGGCCGCGCGACGCGCGAGTCTGGCTCTCGCCCGAGGTGGAGGCCGACGGCCGGCTCAACTCGCCGCCGCCGCCGCTGACGTTGCCGAGCGCGGCGCTTCCCGTCCCCTTGAGCTGGGCGATCAGCTGGTCCACCGGCCCGCCCGGCGCCGCCTGCACGATGATGAAATTGACTAGGATGATCGCGAGCAACGTCGGGATCATCAGCAGGGTGCGACGAATTGAATAGGCGAGCATCGCTTCGATTCAATCAGGCGATTCGGGCGTCCTCCGCGGCGTCACCGCTTCGGCTCCTGCGCCTTCTTCGCCTCGACCGTCTGCTCGCGCTGCGGATCGATCCACCAAGTGTCGAAGGGCAGCGTGTAGGTCGGCGATACCTTCGGGCGTTGGAACTTGTCCCAGGCAGCGACACGGAAGTAGGTGATGTGCCAGTTCGGAATGACGAAATAGCTGTGCAGCAGCACGCGATCGAGCGCGTGGATGCGCGTCAGAAGGCTCGGCCGGTCGGGCGTGTTGATGACGAGTTCGACGAGATCGTCGATCGCCTTGCTCTTGACGCCTAGATAGTTCTGACTGCCATCCTCATCGGCGGCGGCAGAGCCCCAATACTCGCGCTGCTCGTTGCCGGGCGAGGGCGACTCGGCAAACGACACCACCGCCATTTGGTAGTCGAAGGTCTTCATGCGGTTCTCGTACTGTGCCGGGTCGATCTTGCGGATGCTGGCGGTGATGCCGACACGTGCTAGGTTCCGCACGAAGGGAAGGACGACGCGCTCGAATTCCGGTTGGTCGAGGAGAAACTCGAACGTGAAGGGCTGGCCGGTCGCGTCATTGACGAGCGTCTCGCCCTTGACGGACCACCCCGCTTCCTTGAGCAGTCGCAGTGCTTGGCGCATGTTGTCGCGCAGATTGCCGGAGCCGTCCGTCTGCGGCGGCTCATAGACCTTGGTATAGACCTCGTCCGGGATCTGGCCTCGGTATTTTTCAAGGATCTTGAGCTCGTCGGCGCTCGGCAAGCCCGACGAGGCAAGATCGGAGTTGGAGAAATAGCTCTTCGTCCTAGTATACGCGTCGTAGAACAAATTCTTGTTCGTCCATTCGAAATCGAAGAGGTAGCCCAACGCCTCGCGAACGCGCGCATCATCAAAGGGCGGATGGCGCGCGTTGAATCCGAAGGCTTGCATACCCGTCGGCACCTTGTTGGGAATCTCTTCCTTCTTGAAGAGGCCGTCGCGCAGCGCCGGGCTGTCATAGCCGGTGGCCCAGTTCTTGGCGACGTTCTCGACACGGATGTCGTAATTACCGGCCTTGAATGCTTCAAGCGCCACTGTCTGGTCGCGGTAATAGTCGTACCGGATGGCGTCGAAATTATCGCGGCCGCGCATGACGGGCAGGTCCTTGGCCCAATAATCGGCAACGCGCCGGTAAGTGATGGAGCGCCCGACATCGAAGCTCTCGATCTTGTACGGGCCGCTGCCGAGAGGGGGCTCCAGGGTGGTCTTCTCGAAATCGCGATTCGACCAGTAGGCCTTCGACAGCACCGGCATTTCGCCGACGATCTGCGGCAGCTCGCGGTTGTTGCCGGTGCGGAGCGTGAATTTCACGCCGCGGTCGCCGACCTTCTCCGCCTTCATGACATCCGCATAATAGAGGCGAAAGCGCGGATGGCCCTTCTCCTTCAGAGTCTCGAACGTCCAGATCACGTCCTCGGGCGTGATCGGGCTGCCATCCTGGAACCGCGCCTCCTTGCGCAGATTGTACTGCACCCAGGTGCGCTCCGGCGGGATCTCGACGCTCTCGGCAACGAGACCATAGGACGAAGCAGGCTCATCGCCCGCCGGGAACATCAGCGTGTCGAACAGCCCGCCAAGGCCCGCCGCCGCGTTCCCCTTGAGGATGAAAGGACTCAAGTTGTCGAAGGTGCCGATCGCCGAGTACCGCACGCTGCCGCCCTTGGGCGCATCGGGATTGACGTAGTCGAAATTCTTGAAGTCGGGGCCGTATTTCAGGTCGCCGAACAGCGAAAGGCCGTGGCTTTTGGTGACGCCGTTCTCGGCGGCGGGGACGGGGCCGATGGCGGCAACAGCGGCGAGCGCGAAAGCGACTAGCAGGGCGCGCATGGCGGCGTTTCCTCGGAGTCTCATTGCCGGCAGTCTAAAGCAAACCCGCCGCTGCGACAGCACGATCCCGCGCGCGCCCGTTTCAACCGCCGCCGGCCAGCAGCGCGCGTGCCGGCGCAGCGAGTGTCGGGTCGCCGCAGGCGATGACGCGGCCGTCGGAGGCGAGGTCGAGCGCGCGACCCTGCCAATCGGTGATGACGCCGCCGGCGCCGGCGATCACCGGCGCGAGCGCGCAATAGTCATAAGGCTTGAGCCCGCCCTCGACGACGAGATCGATGAAGCCCGAGGCGAGCTGGGCATAGGCGTAGCAATCGGCGCCGGCGCGCGCGAGCTTGACCGCGCGGCGCAAGACCGCGAAGCCGGCGGCGTCCCGGCCCTGGAACATGATTTCGGGCGCGGTGGAGAAGAGCGTCGCCCGGTCGAGCGCCGGGCATTGACGCGTGCGGACCGGCGCGCCATTGAGTGTCGTGGCATGGCCGGCCGCACCGAGCCAGCGCTCGCCCAGAATCGGCTGGTCGATGACGCCCAGCA
>JASHRZ010000444.1 GCA_030037055.1 Alphaproteobacteria bacterium | reverse complement strand
CTCTTCCCTGTAAGCAAATCGTCATCCCATCCGCCGGGACGATCAACGGATGCTGACGTTCACCACCGTTGAATTGTTTATGATCGCGTTTGCGGAGGTGTTCTGGAGGATCGTTATGATCCCGGCCGCGTTTTGGAAGGCGTTGCCACTGACCGTCGGGCTACCGATGACGGTGCAATCGCAGGTGTTGCCGAACATGAGGGCGCTCTCATCTATGGCGGCGCCGCCCCGCAGCTCGGCCATCTTCTGCTCCGAGACCGCGACCGTGCCGAAGAGCGGGTCGGCGACGCCAGCTCCGCCCGCTTGTGCCGATGCGGCGATGAGACAAAGCACCGCCGTTGCCGTCACTCCTATCGAGTGCTTCACGTTCCAATCCTCCCGGCTGCCTCGTCATCGCGAGGAAATCATCAAAAAAAGTGGCCGGTGGGATGACAAAGTCATCCCACCGGGTACCTGATGCTTAGTGCAGGACCGAAAGGGCCTGCGGCACACTTGTGTTGACGACCACGCCGATCGCCATGCTCTGCTGCACCGCACTGTTCACGCTCGTGTTCTGCAGCACTTCGAACGCGCCATGCGCATTTTGGAAGGCGCTATCCGTTATAGTGTTGGGGCCCTCGATGGCCGGCCTGCCCAACCTGCCGTCCAACGTGGCGAACGCAGTGTTGCCGGCGACCGCAGCGCTGAGCTGCGAGACCGCAACCGCCGTGTTTTGATCGAAGCCCGTATCCGTATGAGGTTGGGTGATGACGCCGGCAATGGCCATGTCCTGCTGCACAGCGCTGTTCACGCTCTGATTCTGCTGCACTTGGAACGCGCCCGCCGCGTTCTGGAACCCATCGTCGGTGATCAAGTTGTTGCCAACCAGCCCAGTGAAGATCGCGCAGTTAGCGATGACACCCGACCAGCCGCCGGCAAAGGCGAGCGTCGTGTTTTCGTCTGCATCAGCCCCGAGGACCCCGGCGATCCCCATGCTCTGCCCGACGCTGCTGTTGACGCTCTCATTCTGCAGAACTTGGAACGCGCCGATCGCGTTCTGGAACGCCTCCTTGTCGATTAGGTTCGAGCCGATGATACCGGTGAACGCCGTCGAGTTAAAGCCGACGAAGCTGTCAGATGTCCCGACCGCAATACCCGTTGAGTCGGTCTTGTGGTCGCGGCCATAGTATCCGCCTTCTTCGTCGCCGGCCATTGCGACACCGTTGACGGCCAGCATGAGCGCCAGGGCCGACACGGTCCCGTACATAACTTTCTTCATAAGTTCCTCCGAGTGAAAAAGTGAGACCTTCAAGTCGGCCGACGGAGCGGTCAGGTGACACTCACGCTGCCACCGCATCGGCAGCCCGATCCTTGCAACGCCCGTGCCAGGTTGCGCCGGCGCCTTAACCTTCCGTTAAGCTCTTGAGAATACGATGACATGCTCCCAGCAGACTCGGCCGTCGGCGGATTTGGCGCCGAACCCGCATGCTCACGCGTGTCACATTCGTTACATTGTTACGTAAAATGTTGCACGAATTCGCGCGGTATTTGTCGCTTGCCGGGAATCGCCGCGAAGACTATAGTTAACGGAATTAATTGGCTTTTCGGGCGTGCCGGGTTTGTCGATTGTTGTGACCCGGTATGTGGTACGAGATTTGCTCGCTATATTGTGAGCCAGGCGACTAGGGGCGGGGTCGTGGGGAGCCAGTTATGCGCGTGAAACGGTCGACAAAGCCATGGCCTCGCTGGCGGCGCTTGTCGCGTGCAGTGGGCTTGCTTGGCGCGGGCGCGATCCTTTCCGTTCTTGTGGCGGGCGCGGCCGCTGCCAATGAGCAGCTGGCGGCGAATGAGCCCGCGGGGGCGTGCGGTGCGTTCTGTGCGCCACTTTCTACGGGACAGCTCGACAAGGAGCGGGCGCAAGGCCTGGACGACACCGTCGGCATCATTCTTTGGGATGAATTGCAGCGACGGCAGTCGCCGCCGCCGCCGCCCGCGAGCAACGGTTCCGGCGGCGCCGACTCGATCACGATCACCCGCGGGATCGTGAGCGGCGGCAACGTGATCCTCGTTTCGGGTCCGCACTGAACCTCAATCGGCGCGCACCGGGTTCAAAGGCTGCGCATGCACGGATCGAGGCAGCGCTCGCATTAACCACAGAGTTCGATTGACTTCGGCGCGAATGCGTGTGAACAATCGAGCCTAGCCGGTGCCGCCAGGTCGTCGGCTTGCGGCGGAAAAATTCGTCGCACTTGGTCGGCGAGGCACGACCAAAACGCGACATGTCAGGGGTGGTCCGTTGGCAGTGCTTCACGCCCGCAATCAGACGTCCAGCGAGCGGAAAAACGAAAGCTCCGACGGGACGATCGTCGTTCCGGCCGCGGCGGTGTCGCGGACGACGGCACCGGGCGCGCCCATAGTCGGCGTTTCCGCCGGCGGCAATCTCTACGAGCAGCTCCGCGCGCTGAGCCGCGAAGAGCTCTGCCAGCTGGTCGCCGCGATTGCCGCCCGTCAATATGAAGACATCAACCGGCTGATCGACGACGCGCTGCAATGCGCGTTCACCCAGCCGGCGGGCACCGCCGGCGACGAGCCGGAGCCTTACATGGTCGGCGCCAGCGCCGCCATGCACCGCGTCTTTGTCGCCATCCGCAAATTCGCTGCCACCAACGCGCCGCTGCTGATCACTGGCGAGAGCGGCACCGGAAAGGAGCTGGCGGCACAGGCCGTCCATGAGCGCTCGGCTTATGCCAAGGGCCCGTTCGTCGCCATCAACTGCGCGGCGCTGCCCCCGACGCTGATCGCCGCCGAGCTCTTCGGTTACGAGAAGGGCAGCTTCACCGGTGCGACGCAGCGCCGCATCGGCCGCCTCGAATCGGCGAACGGCGGAACGATTTTCCTTGACGAGATCGGCGATCTTCCGCTCGAGCAACAGGCGCATCTATTGCGCTTCCTGCAGGAGCGCACGATCGATCGCGTCGGCGGCACTCGCCCGATCGCGGTCGATGCGAGGGTGATCGTCGCAACCAATGTCGATTTGCGCCAGGCGGTTCAGGCAAAGCGCTTCCGGGAAGATCTGTTCTACCGGCTGAACGTGCTCACCTTGCATCTGCCGGCGCTGCGCGAGCGCGCGCACGACGTCGATCTGCTCGCGACCTTCTTCCTGCGGAAGTTTGCCGACGAGCATGAGCGCATCATCGCCGGCTTCAGCGACGAGGCCTGGGAGGTGATCCGGCGGCATCGCTGGCCCGGCAATGTGCGCGAGCTGATCGGTCGCATCCGCCGCGCCGTCGTCATGGCGGAAAAGCCTTGGATCGTCCCGCAGGACCTCGGCTTCGAAGATGGCTGGGACGCCGAGGCAGACGGCTCGCCCGAAGGTTCGGCTGCCGCTGTCGACCGGCCAGCTCGCCGCCGCGGCATCGATGCAGCGAGCCTGCGGGCGGCGTTGGCGGCACATAGCGGCAACATCACGGAGACGGCGCAGGCTCTCGAAGTCTCGCGCATGACCGTCTATCGCTTGGCGCGGCGATTCGGCATCCGCTGAATCCCGGTTTCGTTTGCGTCTTTCCGATGGGCGAGGGGGCCTCCGCTCGCGCTCGATGACCGCTCCGTTGCCGTGCCTGTCCGGTCAAGAGCAAAGAGTTGCACGGTGAGGTTCGCGACACCTCTCCATCGTCATGCGCGGGCTTGTCCCACGGACGTCCGTTCAGACGGAATCGACAGCGGACCCGCCCAAGCGGCGGTCGGAGTCACACATCTCATAGGGGGGGGAGGGCCGCTTGGGCGCTGCTAGATAAGTGAATATGTGAATACGAAAGCGCAGAGCGATCGAACGGGTGGTCTGCCGCGCGCGCCGGCTTAGGACGGCCTCGCCACATGCTTCCCCTAAGCCTTGGCGGCAGAGGAATGTGCCAATGGTCCTGCGCCGGGTTTCGGCGCGCGCTCCGTCACCGGCGCGGAACGGTGGCCGCAAACGACGGGGCGCGAAGCATCGAGGCCGCGCTCTGGCCAGGCGATCGAGCGCCTCGAGATGCGGCGCTGCTGGATGATGTGAGGTGGAAAGTGCGTGGCGGGGAGGCTTGGCGGCTGCGTCCTCGGGCTGATGTGTTGCAAAAAGACCACAGTCGCTAAGCCGACTTATATTGCCGCGGAAATTAATGGTCGAACACGCCGCAATACGGTAAATTCCGACCGTTCTGGGGCGGAGCTATGCCGTAGCGCGGGGAAAAGGTGATTCCATAATGCATAAGCACGTGCTGGGGGCGATGGCGATGGTCATGGCATCGCTGATCGCGGGGCCGGCCTGGACCCAACAGGCGGCGCAGGACCAAGACAATGCCAATGGGACCGTGAACGGCCCCGCATCGCAAAAAGTCAGGCTCGACCAGCAAGAGCAGGTGCTGCGCCAGCAGATGCTGCAGTTGCAGCAGCAGCAGCAAACGCTGCAGTATCAGCAACAGCAAATCGACGCGTTGCAATCGCAATTGGGGGTGGTGAAGCCGCCGCCGGTGGTGGTGACGCCGGCCAATGTGCCATTGCTGCTGAGCCCGAGCGACCTTGACGCGCTGCGCGGAACCGGACAGCCGTTGATAGCGGCCGACAGCCAGCAACCGGTCGGGGCGCCGCCGCCGCCTCCGGAGAAGGCGCCGGAGATCAACTTGCTGCCCGAACGTGGCGGTGTGCTGACCCACCAGGGCGCGTTCGTCTATGAGCCGACCATCGATTTCGCCCATACGACGAGCAATACGGCGGTGATTTCGGGTTTCTCAATTATTCCCGCCATAACGATCGGTGAAATCAACATCAGCAAGCAAGTTCAGGATATTTACCAGGAGGTGAACACGTTCCGCTATGGCGTGACCAATCACCTGGAACTGGAGGCGCGCGTCCCCTACGTCTACGGCACCCAGGAGACGACGCAGCGCCCTCTCGCCCCAGCCACCGCCGTCACGCAGTTTAATGCAACCGGCAGCAGCCTCGGCGACATTGAGGCGGCGGTCCATTATCAGATCAACAATGGCGAGGGCGGGTGGCCCTACTTCATCGGCAACGTGCGCTTCAAGACGACCACCGGAACGGATCCGTATTCTATCCCGCTCAATACGATTTCCGGACTCCCGAGCAGGGTGGCGACCGGTTCCGGCTTTTATTCGGCCGAGCCGAGCATCACCATCATCTATCCGAGCGATCCTGCCGTGCTTTTCGCCAACGTCGGCTACATCGTCAACATTGCTGCGACGAAAAGCCTGGCCTCGCTCGGCGGGACTGGAAGCGCATCGGTTGACCCGGGCAGTGGGCCACATCTGTCCTTTGGATTGGGGTTCGGCATCAACGAAGCCTCATCCTTCAGCCTCGGCTACGATTATGAGGCTTTTCCGGCCGAGCTGATCGGTGGATTAGCGCAACCCGGGACATCGCTGGCAATTGGATCCGTGCTCATCGGCTATAGCTATCGGCTCAACGATCGCATTTCGTTCAACCTGACCACCGCCATCGGTACTACGGCGGACGCGCCGAATACGCATGTGATTCTGCGCGTGCCCATCCAATTCCAGGTGTTTGGCGACAGATAACCGCGAGGGGGCGAAAGAACCGCGGGCCATCGAGGAACGCGCGCAGGTTGGGGCTCGGACGGAGCGCGGCGCTCGATCATCCGGGGACCGCCGAGACGATACTTCGGCTCTACGCGATCATGACATCGTCGGGCCAGCGCCCGTTCCGCTTGCAAGGAATCGGGAGGCTGCCGACATCGTTTTTCCAAAGAACCGATTCGTTGCGCAAATTCACCACCGCGGAGATGAGGTGATTGCGGGTGCGCGACTTGAGGCCGGTCAAGCGGAAATAGGTTCAATTTAGGCCATAACGCTCTTGCAACCCTTCGTGCATCTGTTCATCATGCGCGCGGTGAGGCCTCTAGGAGCAATTTGCTATGGTCGTTAGTCAGAGAACCGTCTTCGTGCTTGCTGCCTTGATCGCCGCCGCGATCGTGGCCGCAACGGGATCCGCCCTCGCCAGTTATATCAGCGGCGAGCAATACTCAAAGCAGAAGCCGCTTTACCAGCTCGGCTATGCGGTCGGTGCAATTGATATGCTCACGGAATTGCAGGGGTTAGGATCCCTCCAGGCCGGCCCATTGAATGATGCAGTCGCCAAAATCGCTCAGTGCCTTATCGACAAAAAGGTCAAGCAGAGCGAGATCGCCGGCGCGTACGTGACTTACCTCCAGCAAGTCCCGAAGAGCAGAGCGGAACAGGCTCCTCTCAGCATATTCGAGGCGGTG
>JASHRZ010000443.1 GCA_030037055.1 Alphaproteobacteria bacterium | reverse complement strand
AGCTCTCCCAGAGCTTGCCGCGCGCGATGTAGTTGCGGATGTCCTGCACCTTGGGATCGCCGAGCTGGCTGTCGCGCAGGCGGGCCACGGCGTCGTACTCATAGAGGCCCTGCTGCGCCTTGGTGGTGGATTTGATGTGCCAGGTGATGATGTCCTTGCCGAGCGCCTTGGCGATCTCGTGGGCGAGGATGGTCTTGCCGGTGCCGGGCTCGCCCTTGACCAGGAGCGGCCGCTCCAGGGCGATGGCGGCGTTGACGGCGACGCGCAGATCCTCGGTCGCGATATAGCTGTCGGTGCCTTGGAACCGGTTCATGGTCTCCTCGCGGCGGTGGCGACCCTTTCCTAGCGCGCGACGGGACGCTGCGCCAGAACCATTCGCCTTGGCACCGGAATGCACCGGGATCGCGCGATCGAGGGCCGGCCGGCACCCGCCGGCGGCGCTAGGCCGGCGCGGCGTGCGCCGGCGTGGGCTTGGCGGTATGCGGCACCTCGACGTTGATCTCCAGCACCGAGGCGTTGCCGGCCTTGCCCAGCGAGACCCGGATCATGTCCTCCTCGACCGCGACGTATTTCGTCACCACGGCGAGCAGCTCCTTCTGCAGTCGCGGCAGGAAGTCGGTGCCATCGCGGCCGCTGCGCTCATGCGCCAGCACGATTTGCAGCCGCTCCTTGGCGACCGAGGCGGAGGCGGGCTTCCTGGGGAAGAAGTAGTCGAAGAGGCTCACGATGCCGCCCTCCCGAACCAGCCGCGCAGGAGGCTCCGCCGCTCCGGCAGCACGAAGCGCATCTCGCGCTGCTCGCCGATGAAGCGCGCCACCGCATCTTCATAAGCGCGGCCGGCCGGGCTTGCGGGGTCGAGGATCACCGGCATGCCGGTGTTGGAAGCCTTGAGCACCGTCGGCGATTCCGGGATGATTCCGAGCAGCGGCAGCGACAGGATCTCCTTCACGTCCTCGACCGACAGCATCTCGCCCTTCTTTACCCGTTCGGGCGAATAGCGCGTGAGGAGCAGATGCTCCTCGACCGGACTCTCGCGCTTCTCGGCGCGGCGCGATTTCGCCGCGAGGATGCCGATGATGCGGTCGCTGTCGCGCACCGAGGAGATTTCGGGGTTGGTGACGATGATGGCAGCGTCGGCATGATAGAGCGCGGTGAGTGCGCCGTGCTCGATGCCGGCCGGGCTGTCGCAGACGATGTACTCGAACTCGTTCCTGAGCTCGCGCATCACCCAGTCCACCCCCTCGCGCTTCAAGGCGTCCTTGTCGCGCGTCTGCGAGGTCGGGAAGATGTGCAGATTGTCGATTCGCTTGTCGCGGATCAGCGCCTGGTTGAGAGTGGCATCGCCGTTGATGACATTGATGAAGTCGAAGACGACGCGGCGCTCGCAACCCATCACCAGGTCGAGATTGCGCAGGCCCACGTCGAAATCGATCACCACCGTCTTGTGCCCGCGCAGCGCGAGCCCCGCCGCAAACGCCGCCGAGGTCGTCGTTTTGCCCACCCCGCCCTTGCCGGACGTCACCACGATCACCTTGCCCAAGTCCTTCTCTCCTTCTTCCCGGTTATGGGCCGTTCAGCCCTTGCTCCAGCCCGGCAGGATCGCCAGCCGGTCTTCGATCAGCGCCACCTGCGCCGCGGCGCCGAGATGCTCGGGCGCGATCGCCTCGCTGACGAGATAGCGCCCGGCGATCGACACCAGCTCCGCCTCGAAGCGATGCGCGAAGATGCGCGCATCGCGGTCGCCGGCGGCGCCGGCGATGGCGCGGCCGCGCAGCGCGCCGTAGACATGGATATGCCCGTCGGCGATGAGCTCGGCTCCGGCGCTTACCGGAGCGACGACGACGAGGTCGCCGCCGCGCACGTAGATCTGCGTGCCGGAGCGCACCGGCTGCGTCACCAGCCGCGGCCGCGGCGCGACCTCCGGCGCGGCGCGGCGCGCGCCGTTGGCCTGCGCGCCGCTGAACGCCGCGAGATCGACGGCCTTCGCCGCACGCAGCTGCAGCGCGCTGGCGTTCTGCACGCCCACCGGCACGAGGCGATGCCGGCGCAGCAACTGCCGCAGCGCGGTGAAATCCTCGGCCGAGGTGCAGCCGAGACAGTCCCTGAGATCGAGCACTACCGGCGCATCGGCAAAGAAGCCGGGGCTCAGCGCCACGTGCTCAGCCAGCTCGCGGTCGAGCGCGGGATCGTAGGGATCGGCGATGCGCACGACCATCAGGGTGAAGATGCCGCCCTGTACCTTGCTCGCCGTCGTCACCGTCATCCCGCATCCCTGCCTCGCCGCGCGCCGGCGGCATGGCGCGCACAATAGCGGCGCAGACAGCACAATGAAGGCGGCGATTTGAATCGTCCAGTGAGTCTTTTTTGCGACTCGCGCCAGCGTCAGCGATAACGCCAGAGTCCGCGGAGATACGAGCGCGCAACGGTTTCCGCACCGACATAATCGTAGCTTTGCGCGGGATCGGCGAGCGCGAATCCCGCGCCGACGAGGAAACCGGCGAGATCGACTCCGGTCGAGTCGAGGCAGACCGCAGCGCCGCGGCCGCCGCGCTGGCCGGGCGGCACGCGGCAGGAGACGGTGGCGTTGAAGCGCAGCCTCGCCGCGAGCGCATCCCGCGCCACCTCGCCGCAACCGCGCGGCGACGGGCTTGGAGCCACAGCGCAGCGATCACCGTTTGCCGGCGCGCGCACGCCGAAGAGCGGCACGATGCGGACGCCCACGCTGAGCGATACGCTGTTGTCGACGCGCGCCGCGCCGCTGATGACGGCGGCCGCCACCTGCTTGGGCGCCGGCGGCGCGCGCCGCGCGACGGTTTCCGGCGGCGCGAGCGCGTTGCCGTCGCGTCCAAGCACCGTCACCGGCGCCGGCGCCGGCGTGTAATCGGGGACCGTGTGCACCGGGCGCGCCTTTACGTCCACCGTCGGCAGATCGGGCGGCGGCGCCGGAGCGGCAATGGTGGGCGGCGGCGCCGGTGCGCTATCCGCAGGCGGTGGCGCAGCCTCATCGGCGAGCTGTACCGGGCCGGGCGCCGGAGCGGCGGCCGCGTCGGCGGCGGGCACTGGATCTGCCACGACGCGCGGGCTCTGCCGCAGCGGCAGCAGCTGCGTGGCAAGCCAGATGCTCAGTACCAGGCCGGCAAGGGTGAGGAGCGTCGGACGCACGCCGGCGAGGCTAGCACCGAGCCCCTCGCGGTTCTAGCTTGCCGCCCGCGCAATTTCCGACAATTGCGACGGTTTCCCGGTCAGGCGTCGCCGCGGGGCGAGCGGAAAATCCGCGATCGTCCCGCAACGGGCGGTTTTCCCTTGACAAAGCCGGCCCCAGGCGGCGCCATGCCGGTTAGGGAAGCATCCAAAACCCACCAAATCGAGGTCAAA
>JASHRZ010000442.1 GCA_030037055.1 Alphaproteobacteria bacterium | reverse complement strand
AGGTGTGGAAATTCCGCTAAGGAAGAGCAAGATTTTCGACGAGATACATTTGATTTCTGGTCGCAATCGGCGTCAGATTTCTCAAAGAATATTGGATTTTTAATACATGTCACAGGCATTAGAGAAATTTCGCCTATAAATCTGCTTCCCCCGAACAGCGTCTACAGGCGAAACTCCCGCATCTTTGGCCAGTGGCGACTGCGCGATGTCCACCAGAAAACGTGCGACCCTGCTGCCGGAATTGCTGACCGCCGGGAGCAAGCGAATGGCGGCGTGCGGCCGTGGCGAGCCGGGCGCTGACGCCTTGCAGCGCAAGATCGCGGCGGTGCGCCGAAAGCAGCAATCGACCCCGGCGATCGCCCTGGCGCCACGCGATGCCGCGACACCGGCGGCGCCCGTGCCTGCGCCGGCGCGCCCGTCGACAGCGGCGGAGAGCCCCTTCCATCGCAAGGGCACGGCCAGCGCCGCGGATTTTCGACCTGCCTATTGGCGGTACGATTAGGGCGCCGCGATGATCGAAGCAGAGTCCGCGCCGCCGCAGGCCAAGATGCGCGCAAAGTTGGTGGCCGACCTCGTGCGGGGCCGCCACGCCGGCAAGCCGATCCGCGCGCTGCCCGATCGCGATGTCGCCGAGATGGCTCCGGCGGCCAAAGCGACGGCACCGAGCCCGGCGTCGCACGATGAAAGCACCCTCTTTTTCAACAAGGGGGTCGCTTCGGCGAAGGGCTTCCGTCCGGCATTCTGGACCTATCGTCGCAAGGCAAAGGCCGACATATCGCTGGTGGTCCCCCCGCAGCCGCCCGGACCCTCGCTCGCCTCGCCGCTGGAGGATCCCGCCAAGCCGCAGGCGCATGCCGGAAATGCGCCCGCGGATGATGCGCGCGCGCGCATCGATGCCACGGCGACGTCGTTTGATTCTGGGGAGGGCGAAGGCGCGCCAGCGGGCGATCGGATGACTGCGCCGCAGGCCACCGCGTCCGGGCAGGATGGCGCCGACACTGTCGTCTCGCTTGCGCCGGAGGGCCGTCTCCGCGATGCGCTGGCGTCCTTCATGCGACGGACGGTTCGGCCAGATCCTGCACCGGCGCGACCCGCGTCAGCGTCGGAGCTGCCAGCGGAATCCTCGCAAGAGACCGGTCCCAATCCGGCACGGCACGATCCCGCCCCGCTGGACGAAATTGCAATTGCCAGGCTGCTCGCGCCCGGCAACCCGGACGCGCATGCGTCGTTGCCGTTGCCCGAGCGTCCCCCCGTCGTCGAGGCAAAAGAAGCGGCCGCACCGGAGGCTTCAACGCCGAGCGCGTCCACGTTGGCGGAACCAAAGGAAGAAAAGGGCGAGTCGCGACTTTGGCCGGCCACGCTGGACGAAAATGCCGTTGTCGAGCTTCTCGCGCCGGACCAGTCCGACGCGCAAGCGCCCGCCCCTTTGCCCGAAGGTCCCCTGGCCATCGAAGCGCGAGAACCGGACCCTTCGGCGCCAGACTCGCCGACGCACGGCCAAGAGACGGAAGAACGGCACGAGCCGATTTCACTGGACGAAGCTGCGATCGCTGAGCTTCTCTCGCCGGCCGCCAAGCCGGACCGAATCGAAGCGCCCTCCGCGCCGATCGATCCGTCGGCAGAGCGCGACGGCCGCGTGCTAAATCCGCTCTCGCCGACGAAGGGCGTGATCCCCGTGGATCCGGACGCCTCGCGGGAGACTGCCGCGGTCGAAACCAAGCAAGGCGCGGCATTTCCGGACGACGATCGGGGTGCAGCAGAGACCGCGAGCGCTCGTTCGGCGCCGGGTGTTGCGGGCGACGCGATGTCCTCGATCGACCTTCGGGATTACGGCCCCGCGGCGCTTGTGGAAGAACCCGTCGGCATCGACGAGCCGCCGGCGTCGGAGCGCCCGCTTGATGGCGAACGCTGGCAGGAGTCGGAAGGCGACAGCGCCACGCTCACGGCGCCGGCGGAGGAGCTCGCCGAGACCAGCGACGCCGACACGGCGAAAGAAGCGATGATCGAAAGTCTCGGCGCCGCCATCGAGAGCGTTCTTTCCGAGCGACGCTACGGTTCGCCCCAGCCGACGCGGCATGCCGGGCTTGCGTCCTACCGCTCGGCGGCGCCCGAGGCCGTCACATCCAGCTCGCTCTTGGACGAGCTTGGCGCGGCGAGGCCGGTCAAAACCGAGGAGCCTCCGCCCCCGAAGCGCTCGGGGCTCCTCATGGGCGTTCTCGGCATCTTCGCCGTCGCCATCCTGTTGGGCTATGTGTTCGCCAAGCGCGATCTCGGTCTAGATAGCCTGGTAAGACAGGTCGCGCAGCTCGTCTCCTGACGGCCGTTAGGCTCTGGAGCTTGGCTCTTCCGTCTACTCGCGAGAATGCTTCGGCACGACGAGGGTTGAGGGCCGTGAACAGCGCGGCGCGAAGCGTCGGCGAGCCGATCGCGCGGCTCGAGGATGAGGCGCGGCTGGATGTGCGAGTTAGGCACCGCGGAGAGGGCTCTTGGCGGCCGGGCGCTAACTGGATGTAGCCTGGCCGCGTTCGGGAGACGCGCGAAAAGCCACATCAAGTTTGTTGAAGCGTAATCTCCGAAACACGCAACAATGTACTGAAAATAAAGTATTTTGTTTGACAAAACCTCTCCGAACGAGACTTCCGTCCTTGGGCTCATACCTCCTGGCGCGCGAGCAGATGCGCATTGGTGCCGAGCCAGAGATAGCCGATGCAGGCAAGCAGGTTGGTGTAGAGCGCCGTGGCTGAGCCGACATAGATCGAAGTCACAACCGTCTTGAAATCCTCGAAGCTCTGTCCCTTGTCGGCCGAGAGATCGTTCACCGTGATGATGAGCCCGAGCACGGTGCCGACCATGCCGAGATAGACCAACGCATTGCCGGACCAGCGCACGCTCTGCCAGTCCTTGCGCAGCGCGCAGACGAGACCCCAGCCGAAGAGCACGGTGATCAGCCAGCACATGCCCGAGCTGTCGGCCGCGTAAGGCCGATAGAGCAGCCCCTCCACCCAGGCGGCCAGCACGAGCGCGGCCCCGAAAAGGTTGAGCACGGCAAAGCGGGCAAGGTGGGCGGTGACGGCCGGCGCGGCGAAAGCGCGCAGGAGGCGGTCCTGCTGGAGGTGCGCCGGCGATGGCGGGGTCGCGGGCGCCACGTCGGTTGCGGTCGGGGCGGGTTTGAGCTTCGCAAGGGCCGCAAACATGGATGGCCTCCTGGACGCGTTCGTCCGGCTGCCATGATGTCGTCAAATTGATTAAATTCCACCTAATTCATGGTGAAAAAATTGATAACGCGGGCTATGCCGCGCGGTCCGACAGGGGATCCTCCGGCGCCGGGCGGCGCGCATGCAGCCGGCGCCGAACGTCGCGCACCAGGGCGCGCACCATATGATCGCTGAAGCCGTCGCGCGCCATGACCAGACGCGTGACCTCGTCGCTCAGCAGATCCTCAATCGATGGCTCGTTGTTGCGAAAATACATCGGCCTCTCCTGCGCTTTTGCGAGAGCATGCCATAAAGCCGCGTCGAGAGCGCTACGGCATTAGAACAAAGTTTCGGCAATTTTTTGCGATCGGCCCTCGATCGCGCCATCCTTCGCGCCGCCGTGGAGGCTGCGCCGCTCCTGGCGCTCGGCCGCCGATTCCGATAGCGTAGCCGGCAAGAACGCCCGATAGCGAACCGCATGGCCAAGCCCCGCCTCTTGCCGAAGGCCGCCACGGAGGCGCCGCTCCCGCGGGAAAAGCCGCATATCTCGGCCAGCGCCTGCGCGAGCGGCTACTGGCGGCAGGCGCGGAGGCGCTGTCGGATTACGAGCTGCTCCAGTTCCTGCTCTATCCGGCGCGGCCGCGCGGCGACATGAAGCCGCTCGCCAAGGCGCTGTTGAAGCGCTTCGGCGGGCTCGCCGGCGTGCTCGGCGTGGACAAGAAGGCGCTCATATGGGGGTCGCGGGCATGACCGAGGCTTCGGCGGCTCAGCTGCTGGCGGTGCGCGCGGCGGCGGGGCGGTTCCTGCGCGCGGAGGTGCAGGAGCGGCCGATCATCGGCCCCTGGCAGGCGCTCATCGACGATTGCACGGCGCAGGCCGGCTTGGCCGGGACCGAGGGGTTCCGCCTACTGTTTCTCGACCGCAAGAACGCGCTCATCGGCGGCGAGCGCCAGCAGCGCGGCACAGTCGACGACGCCCCCGTCCATCCGCGCGAGGTGGTGAACCGCGCGTTCGAGCTTGGCGCTTCCGCCATCATGGTGCACAGCCATTCCTCGGGCGACCCGACGCCGTCCAAGGCCGATATCGACATGACGCGCGCGGTGGCGAAGGCGCTCGCCGCCATCGGCATCGCGCTCCACGACCATGTCGTCTTCTGCCGCGGCCGGCATGCGAGCTTGAAGAGCCTGGGGTTGATCTGACGCGGGAAGAGGGCGCGCGCGGCGGGATCATGGAGCGGAAGACACCGTACAACAGCCTCGCGCGCGCCTGCCATTGGCTCACCGTGGCGCTGCTGCTGGCGATCATCCCGCTTGGGCTGGTCATGGCCGACTTGCCGCGCGGCCTGTTGCAGGACACGTTCTTTGTCACCCATGAATCCCTCGGCCTCACGGTGCTCGGCCTCACCGTCCTGCGCCTTTTCTGGCGGCTTGCGCGCCCGGCACCACCCCCCTCGCCCGCTCTCGGCCCGCTCGAACGCCGCGCGAGCGGCGGCGTCCATGCGATTTTCTACCTCCTGCTCTTTCTCATGCCGGTCACCGGCTATCTGTTCCTGGGCTTCAGCGGCATCGAGCTTCGCTATCTCGGCCTGATCGAGGTGCCGTCGCTGGTGGCAAAGGCGAAGCCGCGAGCCGATCTCGCGCTGTCCAGCCACGCCAGCCTGCAATGGGCGATCTATGCGCTGGCGGCGCTCCATATCGGCGCGGCGCTGCACCATTACCTCATCCGGCGCGACGACGTGCTGCAGCGCATGCTGCCGGCGCTCCGCCGGCGATGAGGACGCCATTGCCCGCCGCCCGGCGGCGGTTGCGCCGCGACCGAGGCTGGGGTAAGCCTCGGCCGCCCTCATCCGCGAGCGACAGCCCATGATCCCGCGCTACAGCCGGCCCGAGATGAGCGCCATCTGGGCGCCGCAGAACCGCCTGCGCATCTGGTTCGAAATCGAAGCGCATGCCTGCGACGCGCTCGCCCGCGCCGGCGTCATCCCGCCCGAGGCCGCCAAGGCGGTCTGGGCCAAGGGTCAAGGCCCTTACGACCTTGACCGTATCGACGCGATCGAGCGCGACACCCGGCACGATGTGCTCGCCTTCCTCACGCATGTCGCCGAGCGCATCGGCCCCGAGGCGCGCTTCGTTCATCAGGGCATGACCTCGAGCGACGTCGTCGACACCGCCTTCTCGGTGCAATTGAAGGCGGCCGCCGATCTGCTGCTCGCGGATATCGACCATCTCCTGGCGGTGCTGAAGCGCCGCGCCTTCGAGCACAAGCTCACCCTCACCATCGGCCGCAGCCACGGCATCCATGCCGAGCCCACCACCTTCGGCCTCAAGCTCGCCGGCTTCTATGCCGAGTTCCGGCGCGCGCGGCAGCGGCTGGAGGCGGCGCGCGCCGAGATCGCCGTCTGCGCCATTTCGGGCGCCGTCGGCACCTTCGCCAACATCGACCCCGAGGTCGAGGAATACGTCGCGGCAAAGCTCGGGCTTGCCCCCGAGCCGGTCTCGACCCAGGTGATCCCGCGCGACCGCCACGCCTTCTATTTCGCCACGCTCGGTGTCGTCGCTGGCTCGGTCGAGCGGCTCGCCACCGAGATCCGCCACCTCCAGCGCACGGAGCTGCGCGAGGTCGAGGAGTATTTCGCGCCAGGGCAAAAGGGCTCGTCGGCCATGCCGCACAAGCGCAATCCGGTACTGGCCGAGAATCTCACCGGCCTCGCCCGGCTGGTGCGCGGCGCGGTGGTGCCGGCGCTGGAAAACGTCGCGCTCTGGCACGAACGCGACATCTCGCACTCCTCGGTCGAGCGCGTCATCGCCCCCGACACCACCGTGACGCTCGACTTCGCGCTGGCACGGCTCGCCGAGGTCGTCGATCAGCTGATGGTCTATCCCGAGGCGATGCGCGCCAATCTCGACAAGCTCGGCGGGCTCGTTCATTCGCAGCGCGTGCTGCTGGCACTGACGCAGGCCGGCATGAGCCGCGAGGACGCCTATCGCGCGGTGCAGCGCAACGCCATGCCGGTCTGGGAAGGCAAAGGCCGCTTCCTCGATCTGCTCAAGGCCGACAAGGAAGTGGCAAGGCATCTCCCGGCGCCGCAACTCGAAGCGCTGTTCGACGAGGCCTATCATACCAAGCATGTCGAGACGATATTCCGGCGGGTGTTCGGGACGGGCTGAGCCGCCGCTTCACCTCAGTTCGGCACGCCAAGCTGCTTCTTCGCCTCCTTCGCGCAGCGCTCCAGCTCGACGCGCACCCGCGCCTCGTCATGGGCGACGCCGTGGCGGGCGAAATCGCCGCAGACCTTCTCGACGATGTCGTCGCTGCCGGGACGCCGCAGATCGGATTGCAGCACCTCCCGCACGTAGCGCTGAGCGGCGTCGCCGGCAAGGCCGAGACATTCCGCCGCCCACAGGCCCAACAGCTTGTTGCGCCGCGCCTTCACCTTGAAGGCAAGCTCCTGCTCCTGCTGGAACTTGCGCTCAAAGCCCTTCTCGCGCTCATCGAAGCTCGTCATCGACCGCTCCTGTTGGCGCATCGCCGCGGGATGCCCATTATGCCGGGACGGAGCCTAGCGCATGTGCACCGTGGTTGTCCTGCGTCGGCCGAGCCATGACTGGCCGTTCATCCTTGCCGCCAACCGCGACGAGATGATCGGCCGGCCCTGGCGTCCGCCGGGCCGGCATTGGCCGGACCGGCCCGAGGTTGTGGCGGGCCTCGACGAGCTCGCCCATGGCTCCTGGCTCGGCCTCAACGATCACGGCGTGGTTGCGGGCATCCTGAACCGCTTCGGCACGCTCGGCCCGGCGCCGGGGCAGCGCTCGCGCGGCGAACTGGTGCTGGAGGCGCTCGACCACGCCGATGCCGCCGACGCGGCCGCGGCGCTGCGCCAGATCGACCCGCGCGCCTATCGGCCGTTCAATATGATCATCGCCGATAGTCGCGACGCCTATTGGCTGCGGCATGCCGATCCCGCCGGGCGACAACGAGTCGCGGCAAGGCCGCTCGGCCCCGGCCTTGCCATGATCGCCGCGGGCGATCTCGACGAGCGCGAGACGCCGCGGCTGCGCCGCTACCGCCCGCGCTTTGCCGCCGCGCCCGCTCCCGACCCCGGACGCGGCGATTGGGCGGGTTGGGAGGCGCTCCTCGCCGACAACCAGGCGGCGCCCCATGACGGGCCTGCCAGCGCCATGCGCTTTGTCACCGAGCGCGGCTTCGCCACCGTGTCGAGCGCGTTGATCGCGCTGCCGTCCCCCGCGCAAGCGGGCGCCCGGCCGGTGTTCCGCTTCCGCGCCTGGCAGCCCCAACCCTCGCACTGGCACGACGTGCTTGCTATTTGAGCGCGCGGCGTTGTTTCGACCGGGCGGGGTTGCTATAGAACGCGGCTCCCCAGCAGCCCTTTGCCAGCGCAGGTTCCGGCCATGTCGCGACGCAAGCAGGTCTATGAAGGCAAGGCAAAGGTCCTTTTCGAAGGCCCCGAGCCCGGCACTCTGGTGCAATACTTCAAGGACGACGCCACCGCCTTCAACAATCAGAAGCGGGGCACGATCACCGGCAAGGGCGTGCTCAACAACCGCATCAGCGAATTCCTGATGATGAAGATCGCCGAGATCGGCATCCCGACGCATTTCGTGCGCCGCCTGAACATGCGCGAGCAGTTGGTGCGGCAGGTCGAGATCATCCCGATCGAGGTGGTCGTGCGCAACGTCGTCGCCGGCTCGCTCGCCAAGCGCTTCGCCATCGCCGAGGGCACGGCCCTGCCGCGCTCGATCGTCGAGTACTACTTCAAGAAGGACGAGCTGGGCGATCCCATGGTGTCGGAAGAGCACATCACCGCCTTCGGCTGGGCAACGACGCAGGATCTCGACGAGATCATGCAGATGTCGCTCAGGATCAACGATTTCCTCTCGGGCCTGTTCCTCGGCATCGGCATCAAGCTGGTCGACTTCAAGCTCGAATTCGGCCGGCTCTACCAGAACGACGAGATGCGCATCGTGCTCGCCGACGAGATCAGCCCGGACAATTGCCGGCTCTGGGACATCAAGACCCATGAGAAGATGGACAAGGACCGCTTCCGCCAGGATCTCGGCCGGGTCGAGGAAGCCTATCAGGAAGTTGCGCGCCGCCTCGGCATCCTGCCCGACGGCGCGCCGGGCGACGTCAAGGGGCCGCAGACGGTGCAGTGATGAAGGCGCGCGTCCATGTCATGCTGAGAGAGGGCGTGCTCGACCCGCAGGGCAAGGCCATCGCTCATGCGCTGGGCTCGCTGGGCTTCACCGGCGTCAGCGAGGTGCGCCAGGGCAAGGTGATCGAT
>JASHRZ010000441.1 GCA_030037055.1 Alphaproteobacteria bacterium | reverse complement strand
GAAGGGCGAAACGTAGATGCCGCTCACTTTCAGCATGTCGTCGGTGCGGCCGCAATAGGTGAAGTAGCCGTCGCGGTCCTCGATGTATTTGTCGCCGCTGCGCGTCCAGGCGCCGAGAAAGGTCTGGCGCGAGCGTTCGCGCTGGTTCCAGTAGAAGGCGGCGCTGGTCGGCCCCGACACCTGCAGCTCGCCGATCTCGCCCTGCTCGACCGGATTGCCGGCCTCGTCGACCAGGCGGACGTCGTAGCCTGGCACCGGCTTTCCCGTCGTGCCGTAGCGCACTTCGCCCGGCCGGTTGGAGAGGAAGATGTGCAGCATCTCGGTCGAGCCGATGCCGTCGAGGACCTCGACGCCGAAATGCTCGGTCCAGCGCTTGCCGATATCCTCCGGCAACGGCTCTCCCGCCGAGACGCAGCGCCGCATCGCCACCTTGCTGCGCCGCGGCAGGTCGGCGCTCGCCAGCATCGCGGCATAAAGTGTTGGCACGCCGTAGAAGATGGTGGGCCGGTGCTGTGTCAGCACGCGCGCCACCGACTCCGGCGTCGGCCGCTCCGCCATCAGTATCACGCTCGCGCCCACCGCCAGGGGGAAGGTGAGCGCATTGCCCAGCCCGTAGGCGAAGAACAGCTTCGCCGCCGAGAACACGACATCGCTCTCCAGGATCCCGAGGATCGGCTTGGCGTAGAGCTCGGCGGTGAGGATGAGGTGCGACTGGAGATGCACGGCGCCTTTGGGCGCGCCGGTGGAGCCCGAGGAGTAAAGCCAGAAGCAGATGTCGTCGGCCGAGGTCTCTGCCGCCTTGGCGCGCGGCGATGCTGCTTCCAGGAGGTCGCTCAAGAGGCGCCGTGCCTCGACCTTCTGGCTGCCGGAGACGACAACGTGGCGGAGCGCCGGCTGGCGCGCCAGGATCGGCGCGAAGCGATCATAGAGCGCGTCGGAGACGACGAGCGCGCGGGCGCGGCTATCGGCCAGCATGAAATCGTAATCCGCCGGGGTCAGCAGCGTATTGACCGGCACCGGCACGATGCCGGCCTTGATCGCGCCGAGGAAGAGCGTCGGGAAATCGACGGTATCGAGCAGGCAGAGCAGCACCCGCTGCTCCGGCTCGAGACCGAGGGCGCGCAGCGCGTTGGCGGCGCGGTCGACCCGCTCGGCGAGCGCGGCATAGCTCAGCGCCGCACGGTCGTCGCGATAGGCGATCTTCTGCCCGCGCCCAGCCTTGAGATTGCGCTCGATGAGATCGACGGCGGCGTTGTACTCGCGCGGAATCGCGATCTGCGGCGCCGCGTGCGCCGTCCTGTCGGCGGGCATACTCGTCCTCCCACTTGCACCTGGCGTCGGCCGCATGCCGATCTTGCGCCATAGGTGCAGCCTAAGGAAGGCCTGTGTCAAGCATTATTATGCATGTTCTTTCAGAAAGCAGAAATATAATGCGCAGAGCAACCGCGGAGCGCGAAAAAGCGGGCGGCGGCGCGCAGGCGCGCCGCCGCCATCGCCCGGACAGGGGGACATGCCCGGACGGGGCCCTGCGGTCGGGGGGAGAGCCGCGGGCCGGATGCCGCGGCGGCGGGGAAGGGTCCGCCGCGGCGGTGAAGGTGCGCTAAGCGTCCGCTTCTGGGGCCGCCGGTACCATGAGATAGGCTGTCCGGCGTCAGACCATCCCCTTGCTCACGCGGAATTTATCGCTGACCGATTGGAACAGGATGGGGCCAGGCAGCAGGCGCGGCCCCCAGGCTGGGCCGTCGGCGCGACCAACGGGCATGTCGGCTGCGGGCAACGTCAGTGGGGCTCCAAACGTGTTGCCGCCGGGACGGAAGCGGCGGACAATCGCGCTCGCATCTTCGCAATGCCGGGAAGCGCCGCGGAACGGACGCTGAACCCTCTGCCGCGGCGAAACGGCGCGGCCAGATCGAGCGCAATCGCTGGCGGGCCGCACTCGGAGAAAGATCAGATGCTTTCTTCGCGCTGAAATCCATGCGCGACAAACAGACAAAAATAATTCGCAAACCAGGGGAGGCAACATCATGGCAGCGACCGAAAGCGATTTCGGCATTCTATCCGACTTCGAGCACGGCAAGGAGCTGCGCAAGGCAGTTATTGCCAGCACCGTCGGCACAACGATCGAGTGGTACGATTTCCTGCTGTACAGCGTGGTCACCGGCCTCGTCTTCGGCAAGCTCTTCTTCCCAAAATCCGACCCGCTGGTCGGTGTGCTGGAGGCGTTCGCCGTCTATACGGTCGGATTCATCGCCCGTCCGATCGGCGCCGCGATCTTCGGCCATTACGGCGACCGCATGGGCCGCAAGGCCGCCTTGATTGCAACCCTGTTGATCACCGGCTTGGCCACCTTTGCCGTCGCTTTTGTGCCGACCTACGAATCCGTCGGCATCTGGGGCGCGGTGATCCTGACCGCCATTCGCTTCATCCAAGGGGTCGGGGTCGGCGGCGAGTGGGGCGGCTCGGTGTTGTTGTCGATGGAATGGGCGCGCACCAACAAGCATCGCGGCTTCATCACTTCCTGGCCGCAATTCGGCGCCCCCGCGGGGTTGTTCCTGGCGAACATGGCGGTGCTGATCGGCAGTGCGATTTCCGGCGACCAGTTTCTCGCCTGGGGATGGCGCGTTCCGTTCATGCTCAGCATCATCATGGTGGCGTGGCGATTGGGCTCCACATTCGGCTCGGCATCCTCGAGACGCCGACCTTCCGCCGCATCATGGCTGAGAACCGGGTCGAGCGGGCGCTGGCCCGCGAGGTGCTCAATCGCCAGCCCAGGGAGGTCATTCTGGCAGCGCTCGCCCGCACGGCGGAGCAAGGGCCGGCCTACATCTATCTCGCCTTCGTCTTTGCCTACGGGACCCAGGTGCTACATCAGCCGCGCGATTTTCTGCTGACCGCGCTGATCACCGCCGGACTCCTGTCGTTTGTCACGATCCCCGTCGCCGGGGCCCTGTCGGACCGCTACGGCCGCAAGCGCATCTACCTCATCGGCTCGGTCTTGACCGGGATCTTCGGCTTCATCTATTTCGCGATGCTGGATACGATGGTACCCGCCTGGATCTTCATCGGCATCATCTTGTCCTTCATTCCGCACGATCTGATGTACGGGCCGCAGGCGGCGCTGATCGCGGAATGCTTCACGCCGCGGCTGCGCTATAGCGGCGCTTCGATCGGCTATCAGCTCGCCTCGGTCACGGCCGGCGGGCCCGCGCCGCTGATCGCGACGGCGCTGCTGAAGGAGTACGGCTCGGGCTACGCGATTGCCGGCTATATTGCCTTCTGCGGCGTCGTCAGCGTCGTCGCGACGCTGCTGCTCCCCGACTATACCGGCCGCGACATCTCGCAGGAGCACGTCTAGACATCGTGTTCGCGCGTCCTCGGCCGCAAGGCCGGCGGCTTGAGGCGATGTCCGGAAGCCTGGTGATCGCCGCGGTGCCGGCCAGCGGGAACAGCGAGACGAAGAGATCGAGCGTCACGCTCGCCACCAGCCCGGCCGCGCCGGCCCGCGATCGCGCTCCGCCCGAAGCTGGGGCTAGTCGGTGTGGCGGTCGCCGCACACCCCCGTGCCGCGCCACTCGTCTCGCTCGGTCCGTCCCGGCTTGCGCTCCGGCTCATCGCGGCGCTGCTCCTGCTCGCTGGGCAGTCGACGGCCCGTTGGCTCGTCGTTCATCTGCGTTCCTCCTCTCGCGCTTTGCGCGCGATCTCGCGCTCGTCCGGTGTAGGTACCTAAGCCAACGGCTTGCCGACACTTTCGTCCATTGCTGTACGCCTGAGGCCGCGGCGCCCGGTGTCGGCGTCGCGCGAGCCGAAGATGCTCGCACACTCAAAGCTAGGACAAGAATCGCGCGGCGTGATGAACAGAGTATTAGCAGGTTGCTGAAAAACTCAAAAAGGCGTAACCGATGCGCAACATTCGAATCCAAAGAGGCCCTCGGTTGATTCTTTCGTGCGCCGTTGATTGCGATTTCGAGTCTATATTACGCATCGAGAGCCTTCCAAATCGTTTTTCAGCAGCCTGTTAATCACGTGGGTGCCCTGTGCAATGGCCCGTTCAAGCGAGGCCGATAGCGCCGGCGAGATGGGCGTCCAGCAGGTCGACGCCGGCAAGCTCGGCGCCGCTGAGATTGGCAGCGGAGAGGTCGGCGCCGCGCATCACCGCGCGCGACAAATTGGCGCCGCGCAGATCGACAGGCGCGCCTCGATGCGCTCGAGCGTACTGACGATCAGCCTTCCACCCGGCAGCACCAGCGGTCCCGGATGGCAGTCCCGCAGATCGGCATTGGTGAGCCGCGCCGCCGGCAAATTGGCGCCGCGCGCGCCAAGCGGCGGGAACGGAAATCGGCGCCTTCGAGCTGCGCCGCCTGCAGCGCCGCGCCGTCGAGCATCAGCTCGACGAAGATGGCGCCCCAGGCACGCAGCGCCGACAGACGTTGACCGGGGAGCGACGGCGCGTTGCGCAGATCCTAGAAGCTGAGATCGAGCGGCGCGCCCTCGGCGCCGTGGGTCGCGGCCCAGCGCTCGTGGCGCCGCAGCAGTTCCTGGACGGGAGCGCCGAGCGCGGCGAACCGGCGTCCCGGCTTCTGCGTCAGCACGCCGGCGAGGTCCGTGCCGTCCATCTCCGCGCGGTGGAAGACGACGTCGGTGAGGATGGCGTTGCGCAGGCTTGCGCCTTGGAGATTGGCGCACGAGAGGTCGGCGCCGTCGAGATTGGCGCCGTGAAGCGTCGCGTTATGCAGATCGGCGCGCACCCGCTTGCAGCGCCGTATTACCGCATCGGTGAAATCGGTATGCGCTGCGAGCGCGCCGGAGAGCTTGGCTTGCGACGGATCGGCATTGACCATGCGCGCGCCCTCGAGGTCTGAGGAGGCGGCGTGCTCGACCGCGACTTCCTCGATGACGCCCATGCACAAGCGCTGGCCGAGCCTGCCCTCGCGCAGATCGGCATCGAAGAGATCGGCGCCTTCGCGATTGGCGCGCGCAGCACCGCGCCGCGCGGATCGGCGCGCGTCAGCACTAGACCGCGCAAATCCGCCCGCGTCAGGTTGCAGGGTGAACAGGGTGCTTTTGGCGAGGTTGGCGCCGGCCATGCGCGCCGCCGGCAGGAAGGCCGCCGTGAGGTCGGCGTCGTTCAGCCGCTTGTCGGCGAGATTGAGGCCGGACAGGTCGCGATTGGCCAGCAACGCCCGCTGCCCGCCCAGCCGCGCGGAAAGGAACATGTCATGCCGGCGCACCGACTCATCAAGCTCGGCCTGGGCGTTCAATCTTCCTCGTCACGCTGGCCATGGCCCAGGACGAT
>JASHRZ010000440.1 GCA_030037055.1 Alphaproteobacteria bacterium | reverse complement strand
GCACACGCTGCTGACGCAGGTCAAGCGCAAGCTGGCCATCCTGCTGCACCGGATGTGGGTCGCCGGCGAAGACTTCCGTTGGATCACGAACGCCGGCTGAGCCGCGCCAGACTCGGCAGGCGAGAACACCCTTTCCGCCACAGGCGGAAGCCACGTCCCGGCGCGGACCGGGTTTGCGGCGAGCGCGACCGTGCCTTCAGTCGGCGGCTGACGCCGCCGAGCTCGCCACAGAGATCGCGCCGCTCGCCCTCGGACCCCATCCTGAGGCGGCCCAGCGCCGACCTCGAAGAGAAGCGCGAACCCCGGCGCTTTGCAGGAGGGTTTGCCAAGCGAACCGCAATCAGAGAAGACACGGAGAACACCAAGAAGCATATTTGGGCGCGCGAAGCGCGCGCCGTTCTTCGCTTCTCCGTGTCCTCCGTGCCTCTGCGGTCAATCTTTCCCGCCGGCCGCTCGGCCGCATATGCGATAGCCCCGCCTCAAGGGGGAGGGCATCGGTGCGCTGAGGATGCCCGATGAACGCTACGCGCACTACGTCCTGAGCTCCTCTTTCTCGTAGCCGGCGACGCGCTTATAGGCGTCGGTGATGGCGACCAGCTCCTCGCGGCTGATCACCGCGTCGATCGTGGCGAAAGGCTTGTCGCCGGTGCGCTTGTGCACCTCGCCGAGGATCCAATCGGGCGGCGTGGTGCGGTTGGTGCGCACGACCTGCGCGGTTGCCTCGAGCCGCCGCGCCTCATAGGCGCCGAGCGCGGCGACGGGATCGGCCGCGGCCGCCAGGCAGTCGGCAAGGGCCCGCGCGTCGAGGATCGCTTGCCCGGCGCCGTTCGAGCCGCGGGGATACATCGGATGCGCGGCATCGCCCAGCAAAGTGATGCGCCCGAAGCTCCAGCGCGGTAGCGGATCCTTGTCCACCATGGGATATTCCAGTGCCACATCGGCCCGGCGCAGGAATTCCGGCACGTCGAGCCAGTCGAAATGCCAATCCCGCATCGGCAAGAGAAAGTCCTCGATGCGTCCGGCCCGCGCCCAGTTCCAGCGCTCGTATTTCGGCGTCTCGATCTCGACCACCCAGTTGACGAGCTGCCAGCCCTCGACATCGATCGCGTCGCGGATCGGATAGACGACAATCTTGGCGTGGGTGAACCAGCCGCAGCGGATCATCGTGGCGCCGCCGAGGATCGGCGCCCAGCGCGTGACGCCACGCCACATATTGACGCCGGAATAGATCGGCTCGCCCTCCTCGGGATAGAGCTGCTTGCGGACGGTGGAATGGATACCGTCGGCGCCGATGACGCAGGCGCCGCGCTGCGGCGGGAGATCCTCGCCCCTGCCGGCGCGGCGGAAATGCGCGGTGCCGTTCTCCTCGGCGCGAACGCACTGCCAGCCGAGGAGCAGCCGGTCGGCGCCCGCCGCGGCGACGAAGGCGTCCTGCAGCACGCGGTGCAGATCAGCGCGATGGATCGAGACCTGCGGCCAGTCATAGCCGGCGGCGCGGCCCAGCTTCTCCTTGTAAATGAGCTGGCCGAAGCGGTTGAAGAACGCCGCCTCGGCGGTGCGCACTCCGAGCGCCGCGAGCTTCTCCTCGAGGCCGAGCGCGGCCAGCTCCTTCATCGCGTGCGGCAGCAGGTTGATGCCGACGCCGAGCGGCTTGATCTCAGGCGCCGCCTCGTAGATGCGGCAGGCGATGCCGGAGCGCGCCAGCATCAGCCCGAGCGTCAGGCCGCCGATGCCGCCGCCGACGATGAGCGCCTCCTCCATCCGCGTCAGCGTCCCTTGAACACCGGCTTCCGCTTCTCGAGGAAGGCGGCGACGCCTTCGAGATGGTCCTCGGTCGCCGCCGCCGCCGCCATGCTTTCGGCTTCGCGATGCGATTGCTCGTCCCAGGAATTGTCGAAAGAGGAGCGGATGAGCCGCTTCGCCTTGCCGAGCGCCACGGTCGGGCCGTCGGCGAGCTTGCGCGCCAGCACCGCCGTCTCCTCGGCCAGCGCCGCGCGCGGCACCAGCCAGTTGAGGATTCCGAGCTCGTGCGCGCGCCGGGCGGTGAACCGCTCGCCCAGCAGCGCGATCTCCAGCGCGCGTCGCTCGCCGACGATGCGCGGCAGGAAATATGTGGCGCCGCCATCGGCGGAAAGGCCGATATGGCGATAGGCCAGGGTGAAGAACGCGTCGTCTGCCGCGATCGCCAGGTCCGAGGCGAGGATCATGCTGAGGCCGAAGCCAGCGGCGGCGCCCTGCACCGAGGCGAGCACCGGCTTCGGCATGCGGCGCAAGTGATAGATCGCCTGATGCACCTTGACGACGCGCATTTCGAGCCGCGCCACATGGCCGGCACGGTCCTCGCTCAGCGATTTGCGGAAGCCCTTGATGTCGCCGCCGGCCATGAAGTGGTCGCCGGCGCCGCGGATGACGACGCAGCGCACGTCAGGGTCGCGCTCGAAGCGGCCGGTCGCGTCGATGAGCCCGTCGGTCATCTCCAGCGAGAGCGCGTTGAGCGCCTCGGGACGGTTGAGGACGATGCTGCCGATCCCGTCTTTGATCTCGGTCAGGACATGCTCCGCCATGGTCGCTCTCCGCGGTGTTTTGCGGGCGGAGTACAGCATTTCCGGGTAGACGAAGCCAGAGCCATGTCGCGCTTGCCTTTTGCCGCCCGCCCCGCGAGTCTGGCGGCGGCCACGCTAAAAGGAGCGTCAATGCTTGCTACGCGATTCACCAAGATGTTCGGGGTCGACCACCCCATCGTCCAGGGCGGCATGCAATGGGTCGGCCGCGCCGAGCTGGTCGCGGCGGTGGCCAATGCCGGCGCGCTGGGCTTCCTCACCGGGCTCACCCAGCCGACGCCTGAAGACCTCGCCAAGGAGATCGAGCGGTGCCGCGGCATGACCGACCGGCCGTTCGGCGTCAACCTCACCATCCTGCCGACGATCAAGCCCGTGCCATACGACGAATACATGGACGCGATCATCCGGTCGGGCATCAAGATCGTCGAGACCGCCGGCAACAACCCGGAGAAATACATCCCCGCCTTCAAGCAGGCCGGCGTCAAGATCATCCACAAATGCACCGCGGTGCGCCATGCCTTGAAGGCGGAGCGCCTCGGCGTCGATGCGGTGTCGATCGATGGCTTCGAATGCGCGGGGCATCCCGGCGAGGACGACGTCCCCGGCCTCATCCTCATTCCCATCACCGCCGACAGGCTCAGGATCCCCTTCATCGCCTCGGGCGGGTTCGGCGACGCGCGCGGCCTCGTCGCGGCGCTGGCGCTGGGCGCCGACGGCATCAACATGGGCACGCGCTTTATGGCGACCAAAGAGGCGCCGATCCACGACAAGATCAAGCAGAAGCTGGTCGACAGCGACGAGCGCCAGACCGCACTCATCTTCCGCACCATGCGCAACACGGCGCGCGTCCACAGGAACAGCATCGCCGAGAAGGTGATCGAGATCGAGCACAAGCCCGGCAGCACCTTCGAGGACGTGCGCAACTTCGTCGCCGGGGTCAAAGGCCGCCACGTGCTCGAGGCGGGCGAGCTCGATTACGGCATCTGGTCCGCCGGCATGGTGCAGGGCCTCATCCACGACGTTCCGAGCGTCAAGGACCTCGTCCACCGCATCGTGCGCGAGGCCGAGGAGATTATCGCCGGCAGGCTCGAAGGCATGATGCGCGAGCGGGCGCAGGCGGCGGAGTAGCGCTCACACCGCTTCCCCCCGCGCGGGTGCGAGTGCGCACTCAAATCCGTCGGCCCCGAACCGGCGATCAGGCCGACGATGCGCGGATAGATTTTTAAACATATGATGACAAATTCGCCGAAATCTCAGGGCGAAGCTTGTGGCTCTCTCCCGGCGCCCGTGTAAGGATCGGGCCAACGGGAGATTGCGAGATGACACCATCGATGATCCGCACGATGATCATGGCGCTCGGCACCGCAACGCTTATCGCCGCCGTCGCAGGACCGGCGCGCGCCGATGACGATTGGCATCACGACCGCGGGCCCGAGTTTCGCGAGCGTGAGTGGCACGAGCACGAATGGCACGAGTGGTGCCTGAGCCACCCCGTCGCCTACGCCTATCCCGGCTATTACTGCCCAGTCGCTGCGCCTCCTCCGGTCGTCGTAGCCCCGCCCGCGCCCGTCATCGCGTCGCCGCCTCCGGCGGTCATCTACGCGCCGCCGCCGCCACCGCCGGCGCTCGAGATCGAGGTCCCCGTCCACATCCGATAAGAGCCCGCGGCGG
>JASHRZ010000039.1 GCA_030037055.1 Alphaproteobacteria bacterium | reverse complement strand
TCCAGTCACCCCGCCGGCTTGGCGTAGCCTGCGCCTTTGAGCGTTTCGGCGATCTCGCCAAGGATGGCGGGGTCGTCAATGGTGGCGGGCATCTTGTAGGCCTCGCCATCGGCGATGCGGCGCATGGTGCCGCGCAGGATCTTGCCCGATCGCGTCTTGGGCAGGCGCTGCACCACCATCGCCGTCTTGAAGCTCGCCACCGGCCCGATGCGCTCGCGCACCAGCCGCACCGCCTCCTCCGCCACCTGCGCCGCCGGCCGCGCCGCGCCCGCCTTCAGTACGAGGAAGCCCATCGGCACCTGGCCCTTCAGCGCGTCGGCAACGCCGATGACGGCGCATTCGGCGACATCGGGATGGGCGGCGAGCACCTCCTCGATGCCGCCGGTCGAGAGCCGGTGGCCGGCGACGTTGATGATGTCGTCGGTGCGGGTCATGACGAAGACGTAGCCGTCCTCGTCGATAAACCCGGCATCGGCGGTTTGGTAATAGCCGGGATACTCCTCGAGATAGGAGCTGACGAAGCGGTCGTCGGCATGCCACAGCGTCGGCAGGGCGCCGGGCGGCAGCGGCAATTTCAAGCACAGCGCGCCGATTTCGCCGCGCTTCAGCTCGTGGCCGTCGGTGGCAAGCACGCGCAGATCCCATCCCGGGACCGGCTTGGTCGAAGATCCGTATTTCACCGGCAGCTTCTCGAGGCCGATGCAGTTGGCGGTGATCGGCCACCCGGTCTCGGTCTGCCACCAGTGATCAATCACCGGCACGGCGAGCTGCCGCTCGGCCCATTCGACGGTCGGCGGGTCGGCGCGCTCGCCGGCGAGGAAGAGCGCGCGGAATTTGCCGAGATCGTAGCGCCGGATGAGTTCGCCCTCGGGATCCTCGCGCTTGATCGCGCGGAACGCGGTGGGCGCGGTGAACAGGACCGCGACGCCGTGCTGAGCGATGACGCGCCAGAAGGCGCCGGCATCGGGCGTGCCGACAGGCTTGCCCTCGTAGAGCAGGCTGGTGCAGCCATAGATGAGCGGCGCGTAGACGATGTAGGAATGCCCCACCACCCAGCCGACATCCGAGGCGGTCCAGAACACCTCGCCCGGCTTCAGCCCGTAAATATTCGCCATCGACCAGTAAAGCGCCACAGCATGGCCGCCGTTGTCGCGCACGATGCCCTTGGGGATGCCGGTGGTGCCGGAGGTATAGAGGATGTAGAGCGGATCGGTGGCATCGACCGTGACGCAATCTGCGGGGCTCGCGCGGGCCATGAGTGTCTGCCAGTCATAGTCGCGGCCGGCGATCAGCGCGGCCGCCGCCATCGGCCGCTGCAGGATGACGCAGCTCTCGGGCTTGGCCTGGGCGAGCTCGATGGCGCGGTCGAGCAGCGGCTTGTACGCGATGACGCGCTGCACCTCGATGCCGCAGGAGGCCGAGAGGATGACCTTCGGCTTGGCATCATCGATGCGGGTGGCGAGCTCCGGCGCGGCAAAGCCGCCGAACACGACGGAATGGATCGCGCCGAGCCTGGCGCAGGCGAGCATCGCCATCACCGCTTCCGGCACCATCGGCATGTAGATGAGGACGCGGTCGCCCTTGGCGACGCCGAGCCCCCTAAGCACGCCAGCGAGCAGCGCCACCCGGTCGCGCAGCTCTCGGTAGCTGAAGGTCCTGATCTCGCCGGCGACCGGGCTGTCATAGATCAGCGCCGCCTGGTCGCCGCGGCCATTGGCCACGTGCCGGTCGAGCGCGTTCCAGCAGGTGTTGAGCTTGCCGCCGCGGAACCAGAGGTAGAACGGCGGGTTGGTGTCGTCGAGCACGCGCTCCCAGCGCTGCTGCCAATCGATCGCCTGCGCCGCTTGGCCCCAAAAGCCCTCGGGATCCGCCAGCGAGCAGCGATGCGCCTCGGCATATTGGCCGGTCATGTTGGGCCCTCCGTTTACGGCGCCGCGATGGTCATGCTCGCGCCGCGCCCTTGACCTGCCAATAGGTAATTTTCCGGAGAATTCCGCGTCAAGCACGGTCCCGCCGCATGGTACCTAGACGCTCTCCGGACCGGCGGGGCCAATTGCCACGCGCGGACCGTCTAAGACCCGCCGCACGCGCCTCTCTCGCACCTCGACCGAGAGAGGCGCATAGTCTTTAATGTCGTCTTAGCCGATAAAGCGCCGGCGGGTGCCATCCGGCCGGAGCTCCAGGAGGGACAGATGCCCGATAGGCCAAGCCCCTACGACAGCGGTCTCGACTGCAATTCGGCGAACTATGTGCCGCTTTCACCCTTGGGATTCATCGCCCGTTGCGCCGCCGTCTTTCCCGACCAGCTCGCGGTGATCCATGGCCGGCGCCGCTACCGCTGGGCCGAGACCTATGCACGCTGCCGGCAGCTCGCCAGCGCGCTCAACCGGCGCGGCATCGGCAAAAACGACACGGTGGCGGTGATGGCAACCAACACGCCGGAGGTGCTTGAGGCACATTTCGGCGTCCCGATGGCCGGCGCCGTGCTGAATGCGCTCAACATCCGCCTCGATGCGGCGATGATCGCCTTCATCCTGGATCATGGCGAGGCGAAGGTGCTGATCACCGACCGCGAGTTCTCGCCAGTAATCGAGAAAGCGCTGGCGCTGGTCAAGCGCAAGCTGCTGGTGATCGACATCGACGATGCGCTGGCGCCGACGGGCAAGCTGCTGGGCGAGATGGATTACGAACGCTTCCTTGCCACCGGCGACGTCGATTTCGCCTGGCGAAACCCCGGCGATGAATGGAATGCCATTGCGCTCAACTATACCTCCGGCACTACCGGCAATCCCAAAGGCGTGGTCTATCACCACCGCGGCGCCTATCTCAACGCGCTCGGCAACGCATTGGTCTGGGACATGCCACAGCACGCGGTCTATCTCTGGACCCTGCCGATGTTCCATTGCAATGGCTGGTGCTTCCCCTGGACGGTGACGGCGCTGGCCGGAACGCATGTCTGCCTGCGCCGCGTCGAGGCGTCGGCGATCTACGCGGCCATCGCCGAGGAAGGCGTCAGCCATCTCTGCGGCGCGCCGATTGTCATGAACATGCTGCTGCATGCGCCCGAGGAGCTGCGGCGCAAGGCGGCTGGGCGCGCCGTGCGGATGATGACCGCGGGTGCGGCGCCGCCGGCTGCGGTCATCGAGGGGATGGAGGCGCTGGGATTCCGCATCATCCATGTCTACGGCCTGACCGAGACCTATGGACCGGCCACGGTCTGCGCCTGGCACGGCGAATGGAACGCGCTCCCGGCCGAGCAGACCGGCGCCTTGAAGGCGCGCCAAGGCGTGCGCTATCACGTGCTCGAAGGGCTGATGGTGGCCGATGCCCAGACGCTGGCGCCGGTGCCGAGCGATGGCCGGACCATCGGCGAGGTGTTCATGCGCGGCAACATCGTCATGAAAGGCTATTTAAAGAACCCAAAAGCGAGCGACGAGGCCTTTGCCGGGGGCTGGTTCCACACCGGCGATCTCGGCGTCATGCATGCCGACGGCTATATCGAGATCAAGGACCGCTCCAAGGATATCATCATCTCCGGCGGCGAGAACATCTCGACCATCGAGGTCGAGAGCGTGCTTTATCGCCATCCTGCCGTGCTCGAGGCGGCGGTGGTGGCGCGACCGGACGAGACCTGGGGCGAGACGCCCTGCGCCTTCGTCACCTTGAAGCCGGGCGCGAGCGCCACGGCCGACGAGATCATCCTCTATTGCCGGGATCATCTGGCACGGTTCAAGGCGCCGCGGACGGTGGTATTCGGTCCGCTGCCCAAGACTTCCACCGGCAAGGTGCAGAAATTCGCCCTGCGCGAGCAAGCAAAAGCGCTGGGCGCGCCCGGAGGTGCCCCGATTAAGACCGGCTAGGATGGGTGAGGCTATTGCGTCGCGTGAGCCGTATGCTGGAGACCGACGATTTCGTCTTTGATTCGGAGTTTCTGGCGCTTCAGATCGGCAAGGATTTCGAGATTGGGCATCGGGCGGCTGGTTTCCTCATCGATGGCCTCCTCCAGGCTGCGATGGCGGGCCCGGAGGGATTCGATCCGATCCTGCAGCGACATGGCTCCTCCTATGCAAAACGCGGTGAGGGCTGCTGACACTTCATGTTAACGCCGATTGGAGCGGCGCACCAAGAGAGATATGCTGGCGCCGCGGGCGGTTCCAGCACCGTCCAGGGGATAAAAAATGGCTGCGACACCCCGCCTCATCATCGGCATCAGCGGCGCCTCGGGCGTCACCTACGGCGTCAGGCTGTTGGAGATCCTGCGCGGTCTCCCGGTCGAGACGCATCTCGTCATGACCAAGGCGGCGGAAGTCACGCTGGCGCATGAGACCGGGCGGAAGGTCGCCGAGGTTCAGGCGCTGGCGATGCGCGCTCATGCCGTCACCGACATCGCCGCGCCAATCGCCTCGGGCTCGTTCCGCACCCTCGGCATGATCGTCGCGCCGTGCTCGATCCGCAGCATGTCCGAGATCGCGCATGGCACGACCTCGACGCTGCTCACCCGCGCCGCCGATGTCTGCCTCAAGGAGCGCCGGCCGCTCGTGCTGATGGTGCGCGAGACGCCGCTGCATCTGGGACACCTCCGCAGCATGACGGCACTTGCCGAGATGGGCGCGGTGCTGGCGCCCCCTGTGCCGGCCTTCTACGCCGGGCCCCAGACGCTCGCCGACATGGTCGACCAAACGCTTGCCCGCCTGCTCGATCTCTTCGGCCTCGAGGCGCCGGCGGTGAGGCGATGGGGCGAGAGCCCGGGCCAGGGGACGCTGCGCCCGCTGCGGCGGCAGAAGCCAGGCTGACCGCCGACGCTTAGCCCGCCTCGGCAATTGCGACGAAGATCGGCGCCGCGGCCTCGCCGGCGGCTTTGCCGCTGAGATAGAGAGCGAGATTGGCGGCGGCGTCGGCGGCGCGGGCGGCGCGCGCTGGCGCCGATTCGGACGGCGCCAGCGCTTCGAGGCGGCGCTGGGCGATGCGCTCGGCGGCAAGCTCCGCCGCCTTCGTCGCCTCGTAGAGTTCGAGCACGGGCCCGCGCCGATCCTCCTGGCCGAGCGCACGGCGCGCGGCACGCAACTTCTCGACGACGCGACTCTGCCAGGGCGCAATGGCGGCTTCGGCGCGGGCGAGGTCGGCGCCGGCGAGTCGGCCGCGTCCGCTTAGCCCCACCCAGCAGGCATAGAGCACCAGATTCACGTCGCAGCCATGGCGGTCCTGCAGGGCAATGCAAGCGAGCGACACCCCCGGCCGGCCGTAAAAGGCCAAAGAGAAGCTCCAGAAGGCGTCGGCGGTCTCAGACATCGCCAAGATTAGTACCGAGTCCTCGCGCCCAGCGCAGCTGCGCGCTGTCGGAATCGACCTCTTGCGGCGCCACTGGTAAGGATGCGATGGTCTTGGGCGCGAGCGCCATAGAGGATCTCCTTGCCGGATTGGTTAACGCTGTCAGCCCGGCTCACCTTCCGCCCCGAGTTTTGCTATAGTATTTGCTCGCAACCGACGGGGCGATCATTCCGGTCATGGATCTCGACGTCGAAGCCATCAAGGCCAGGATCGAGGCTCTCAAGAGCGAGCATCGCGACCTCGACGAGGCGATCGCGCGACTGGGCGATCAGGGCCCGTTCAATCCGGTGCATGTGCAGCGCCTGAAGAAGCGCAAGCTCGCGCTCAAGGACCTGATCGCCAGGCTCGAGAGTCAGCTGCTGCCTGACATCATCGCCTAAGCCCGGACGGGGCCAGGCGTGCCGCCGCGCTGGCGCTTCGCCTGGTACATGGCGCGGTCGGCGGCATCGAGCGCATCGCCGGCATTCTCGCCGCCGCTGAAGGAATAGACGCCGTAGGCGATGCTGAGCGGGATCTCCTGGCCCTGCCAAAGCAGCGGCGCCGCCGCTACCGCGGCCGCGAGCTGCGCCGCCTTCTGCTCGGCGAGCGGCTGATCGGTCTGGACCAGCAGCACGCCCAGCTCGTCGCCGCCCAATCGTCCGACCACGTCGGTATTGCGGACATTGTCGAGCAGCACGCGCGCCACCTGCGTGAGCGCCGCGTCGCCGGCAGCGTGGCTGTTGCGGTCGTTGATCCATTTCAGGTCGTTGATGTCGATATAGACGATGCTCGCTGGCGTGCCGTAGCGCTGGGCAAACGACATCATGCGCGTCAGCTCCCGCACGAAGGCACGGCGGTTGGCGATCGGCATCAGCGGGTCTTCATCGGCGAGTCGCTCGAGATAGCTGATGCGCTGACGCGCCTCGCCGAGCTCGCGGCGCAACGCGTCGACCTCGGCCATCAGGCCCATGATCGCCTGGCGCAGCTTGGGCGTAAGCTCGGTCTCGCCGAGCCCGGCAAGATTGAGGACCTCCGTCGGTTCTGCCGGCGCCGCAGCACTGCTCTCTCCGACGGCGCGCCGCGCCTGGGCCTTGCGGCTGGCGCCGGCGCCGAGAACCGGCTTGGTGTCGCGGATTTCCATGATGCCGAATTAGGCCGCCTTTGAATCGCGAGACGGTTGCGATTATGCCAGAAATCGCCGGTGGCGCAACGCCACGGGCCTGAGCGGGCGGTGGCCGCTTGCCCTCACCCCCCTCACACTTATAATGCGCGCTTTCCGCGGCGGAGGACGAGAGCGCGATGAACGACGCGCAACCTGCGGTCGGCATCATCATGGGCAGCCAGTCCGATTGGGAGACAATGCGCCATGCGGCCGAGACGTTGGACACGCTTGGCATCGCGCATGAGCGACGCATCGTCTCGGCGCATCGCACGCCCAAACGGCTCGTCGCTTATGCCGAGGGCGCACGCCAGCGCGGGCTCAAGGTAATCATCGCCGGCGCCGGCGGCGCGGCGCATCTGCCCGGCATGGTGGCGTCGCTGACGCCGCTGCCGGTGCTGGGCGTGCCGATCGAGAGCCAGGCGCTCAACGGCATGGACAGCCTGCTGTCGATCGCGCAGATGCCGGGCGGCGTGCCGGTGGGCACGCTCGCCATCGGCAAGGCCGGCGCGGTCAACGCCGCCCTGCTGGCGGGGGCGATCCTGGCACTCGCCGATACCGCCGTCGCCGCCGCGCTCGACCGCTGGCGGCGCGCGCAGACCGAGGCGGTCGCCGAGCGTCCCGAAGGCTGATGATCGAGCCGGGAGCGACGATCGGCATTCTGGGCGGCGGCCAGCTGGGCCGCATGACGGCGCTGGCAGCGGCGAGGCTGGGCTATCGCTGTCATGTCTACTGCCCCGAGCGAGAGAGCCCGGCGACGCTGGTCACGCCCTTCGCGACCACCGCCGGCTATGACGACCGCGCCGCACTGGCGCGCTTCGCCGAGGCGGTCGACGTCGTCACCTTCGAGTTCGAGAGCGTGCCGGCGGATACGGCGGAGGTCCTCGCCGAGAAGCGGCCAGTGCGACCGGGGCCCGCCGCACTGCGCATCGCGCAGGACCGGCTCAAGGAGAAGGATTTCCTGCACTCGATCGGCGTCGCCACCGCGCCATACCGCGCGGTCGCCGGTATAGACGCGTTGGGGCGCGCGGCGCGCGACATCGGCCCGCAGGCCGTGCTGAAGACGGTGCGAGGCGGCTACGACGGCAAAGGGCAAGTGGCAATCCGTCCGGACAGCGACCTCGCCGCCGCCTGGCGCGAAATGGGCGCCGAGATCGGCATCCTGGAGAGCTTCGTCGACTTCGTCTGCGAGATCTCGGTGATCCTCGCCCGCGGCACTGACGGCCGGTGGGCCGCCTATGTGCCGGTGGAGAACCGGCATGCGCATCACATTCTCGACACCACCATCGCGCCGGCGCGCCTCGCGCCGCAGGTGGCGACGCGCGCCGAGGCGATCGCGCGTCATATCGCCGACCGGCTCGAGCTCGTGGGGTTGCTCGCGGTCGAGATGTTCGTGACCGCGACGGGCGAAGTGCTGGTCAACGAGATTGCGCCGCGGCCGCATAATTCGGGGCATTGGACGATCGACGCTTGCGCCACCAGCCAGTTCGAGCAACTGGTGCGCGCGATCTGCGGCCTACCGCTGGGCTCGCCGGAACGACATTCCGACGCGGTGATGAAGAATCTGATCGGCGCCGAGGTCGAAGGCTGGCGCGAGGCGCTCGCCGAGCCCGCGGCGCGCCTCCATCTCTACGGCAAGGGTAAGCCCGTGCCCGGCCGCAAGATGGGCCATGTGACGCGGCTCCTGCCGCGGCGGAGCTAGGCCTCGCAGGCGCGCTAATGCCGCCGCGCCATGCGCAAGAGCCGGAACGGATCGGGCAGCCCCTCGAGACGTTGGCGCAAGCGCGCGCCGAACCTGGGCAGCGCCATGACCTCGCCGAGACGGCGGTCGAGAAAGGCTTGCGTCTCGGCGCCGCCGGGCGAGCGGTCCTCGAGCCAATAGAGCGTGGTGGCGGCAACGACGCCGGCCAGCAGGGCGCGCTTGGTGTAGAAGCTGAAATCGGTGGCGGTGTCGCCGGCGGCGCGCCAGACGCCATCGACCGTCTCGTAAAGCAGCCTCAGCCCGAGCGGCGCATGCTGCGGCAGCGCCAGCAGCGCCAGCGCCCGGCGCACCGCCTCGCGATGCGGCTCGAGCAGCGTCAGGCGCGCGCCAAGGGCGGTGGCGATGCGTTCGCGCAGCGTCATCGCCTCGAGGTTCTGGCCGGCGAGCGCTGCCAGCATTCGCTGGTCGGCCCAGCGGCTGAAGCCGGCGACGACGTCGCGGGGGCCGCCGGGAAAGAGCGCGTCGAGATCGGCGTCCTCCCAGCCGAGGCGCTTCGCCGCGGCGGAAACCGCGCCGCGGCTCCAGCCATCGAACGGCACGTCCGGCAGCATCGCCTCGATCAGCGCCCACCGCCGCTCCTGGTCGTCCATCGCCCTACTCCCGCTCACGCCACGCCGGCGCCGAGATCGATCGGATAGCGCATGCCTTCCTCGTTGAAGACAAGGAGGCGGAGATCGGTCATGCGCTGCGGATAGAGAATGCCGTCAAGATGGTCGCATTCATGCTGCACGACGCGGGCATGGAAGCCGGCGGCGATGCGCTCAATCCGTTCGCCCCGCACGCTCAGCCCCCGGTAGCGGATACGCGTCCAGCGCGGCACCGCGCCGCGCAGGCCGGGGACCGACAGGCAGCCTTCCCAGCCGAGCTCGCGCGCCTCGCCCAAGGGCTCGATGACCGGGTTGGCGAGCACGGTAAGATCCAGCGGCAGGTCGTCCTCCGCGCCGGTGGTGCGCTCCGGCGGCACCTGGAAAAGGACGAGGCGCAGCGGTACGTGCACCTGCGGCGCGGCAAGCCCGGCGCCGCCGATATCGACCAGCGTCTCCCGCATGTCGGCGGCCAGCCGGGCGATCTCGGGCACGGTCGGGTCGGCGATTTCGGCGGCAACGCCGCGCAGCACCGGGTGACCCATTCGGGCGATCTTGAGGATGGCCATGGCGGGTACTATGTGCCCCGAAGCGGCGGTGGTAAAGCGCCGGCAATTCGGGCTGCATACCCCGGGCCCCGCGGAGACGGCCGCCGGCCGGGTCGGGCTTCACAACCGGCCGATGACGTGCTATTTATAGCTCAACTGGCTGCGGCTCCGTGGCCGGCTTTTTTTTCGCCCTAGCGATCGGAGTGGAGCTCTCGTGCAAGTCCTCGTCCGCGACAACAATGTCGATCAGGCGCTGCGCGCCCTCAAGAAGAAATTGCAGCGCGAGGGCGTGTTCCGCGAGATGAAGCTCCGCCGCAATTACGAGAAGCCGTCCGAGCGCCGCGCCCGCGAGAAGGCGGAAGCCGTGCGCCGCTACCGAAAGCTGCTGCGCAAGCGGCTGGAGCGCGAAGGCTACTAG
>JASHRZ010000439.1 GCA_030037055.1 Alphaproteobacteria bacterium | reverse complement strand
TTTTGCCACGACGTCCGCGTCATCCGCCTGCCGCGTCATGGCGCAAGCCTGCCGATCGGCATCGGCGTTTCCTGTGCCGCCGACCGCCAGATCCTCGGCAAGATCAGCGCCAAGGGCGTCTTCCTCGAGCAGCTCGAGGCCAACCCGGCAGCCTATTTGCCCGATGTCGACGGCGAGACGCTCGGCGGCGAGGTCGTGCGCATCGATCTCGGCCGGCCGATGGCGGAGATCCGCCGCACTCTCTCGCGCTATCCCATCAAGACTCGATTGTCTCTGACCGGCACGCTGGTGGTCGCGCGCGACATCGCTCATGCCAAGCTCAAGGAGCGGCTGGAACGCGGCGAGGGCCTGCCGGACTATGTCAAGGACCACCCGATCTATTACGCCGGTCCGGCCAAGACGCCGCCGGGCCATGCCTCCGGCTCCTTCGGCCCGACCACGGCCGGGCGGATGGACTCCTATGTCGACCAGTTCATGGCGGCGGGCGGCAGCTTCGTCACGCTCGCCAAGGGCAATCGCAGCGCCGAGGTGCGCGAGGCCTGCAAGAAGCACGGCGGCTTCTATCTCGGCTCGATCGGCGGCCCAGCGGCGCGGCTGGCGCAGGACTGCATCAGGAAGGTGGAGGTCTTGGAGTACCCCGAGCTCGGCATGGAAGCAATCTGGCGCATCGAGGTGATCGACTTTCCCGCTTTCATTGTCGTTGACGACAAGGGCAACGACTTCTTCGCCAAGCTTGCCTAAGAGCCTGCGGCGGCGTGCAGGGATATGCTGGCGCGAGCCGCCCTATGACGGTGCGAAGAGACAACGCGTGGCGCAAGAAATCGACCTTCTGGCCTTAGGCCGAGGCGAGAAATCGGCTTGGGACGCCTTTGTTCGGCGCTATTCCGGGCTGATCGTCTCGGCCGTGCGCGGGGTCGCGCATGGCGGCGGGGATGTCGAGGACCTGGTTCAGGAGGTCTTCGTCCGGCTGTGCAAGGACGGCTTCCGTCTGCTCAAGACCTACGATCCCGCCCGAGCCGGGCTATCCACCTGGCTTACCATCGTCGCCCGCAGCACCGCGCGCGACGCCCTGCGCCGCCGGCAGCTTGCCTTGACGCCGCTCGATGCTGTGCCCGAGAGGCTGCTGGCGACCGATGCGGCACCGCGGGAGAAGCTGAAGCTCCCTGACGGGCTGCTGTCGCCGCGTCAGAAGCTGGTGCTGAGCATGCTCTATGACCAGGATATGGAAGTGGCGGAGATTGCCGTGGCCCTCGGGGTGGATCCGCAGACCGTCCGCAGCACCCACCACAAGGCGATGCTCAAGCTGCGCAGCCACTTTTCGATCGAGCAGCAATAGCCGAGTTTGTGGAGGAACAAGAGGTGAAAAAAGTGTGGCATTATGGGGATGCGGGCGAGGCAGGCCGCCTAAGAGGGAACGAGGAGAGCAGGGATGGGCGGACCCATGGATAGCGCTGACGAGGCGGGCCTGTGGCGCCGCTGGCGCGTGGCCGCCGGCGACCCTCTGGCGGCAGGCGCCGAGCCGGACGCGCTCCTGCTGGCGGCCTATGCCGAGAACCGGCTCGCCCCCGAAACAGCCGAGGCCGTGGAAGACTGGCTGGCGGCTAATCCGCAGATCTTTCAGGATATTCTGGCGGCCCGGCGCATTGGAGAAGGGTCGCTGTCGCTAGCGCCCGAGGCGGTCGTCGCACGGGCGGCGGCGCTCGTGAGTGCCGATGATGCGGGGGTGCTGGCCTTCCGCCGGCCAGCGGCTCGGCCGCAGCGCTGGCCCGGCGCGGTGGGCTGGGGGGCGATGGCGGCCAGCCTGCTCGTGGCATGCCTCGCCGGCTTTGCCATGGGCGATGATACCTACATGACGCTGTCGGGCGGCTCGCCCCTCAGCCTGAGCCAAGAGCTGCTCGATCCGCCGTCCGGCCTGTTCAACGGTATCGACGAGGATTCGAATATATGACGAGCCTCGCCGAGGATGGCGCGCGCGGGGCCGCGCGCGGGCGGCTGCTTTGGCTGGCCCTGGTGATCTCGCTCGCGCTCAATGCTTTCGTCGTCGGCACGCTCGTCTGGTGGGTCGCCGCCGACCGCATGACGACGCCGGCCCAACGCTTCCAGCAGATCGTTCGTGAGCTCGGTCTCAACGACGACCAGCGCGACGCCTTCCAGCAATTCGTTGTCGAGATGCGCCGCAACACGCGGCAGTTGCGCGACAACAACGAGCCGCTGGTGCAGAAGGTCTGGAACGAAATGGGCGAGGCGCAGCCGGACCGCGATCTGATCGGCCATCTCGTCGATCAGGCGACCGAGAACCGGCGCGCCTATCAGAAGAGCATGGCCGACGCGCTGACCCGGTTTCTCGCCAATCTCTCCGCCGAACAGCGCAGCGCATTCATCAACCTGACCAAACGACGCCAGGACCCCGCGGCGGCGCATCTGCGGCGGCTGGTCGTACCTTAGTCGCGTCTTTCCTATCGGCCGCTGTCAGCACGGGGGCGCTCATGCCCATGCTTGACGCTGTATTCGACGCGGTCGAGGCAGGCTTCGACCTTGGCGACAAGGTTCGATCCACTGCGCCAGTGGCCGTTGATGAGGCTCGCCTCCTCGATATCACGCACGAAGAAGGCCCGCCACTGGCCGCCCGGCGCCAGGCCCGAGATGCTCGAGCCGCTATATTGGTAGGCGAGCACGCGTGGGCTGCCGTCCTTGAAGCCCAGGGCGTGCGGGCAGATATCGCGCTCGAAACCGGATGTGCGCACGCGAACGCAGCGCCTGGAGATGATGGCTTGCCTCAGGATCTCGTGGACGGTCATCGGCCGCCTCATGATTCTCCTGCCGGGACTCGATCTCAACCTATCTCCGGGATCGTTAACAAATAATGCTTGCTCCCGTCGGCGAGCGCCCGATCCCATATCTATGGGCGCCGTCCCAAGAGAGGAGCTCTGCAATGGCAGTTGCCGGCAAGACCCGCACCGAGCGCGACACGATGGGCGAGGTCCAGGTGCCCGCGGATCGCTACTGGGGAGCCCAGACGCAACGCTCGCTGGAGAATTTCCGCATCGGCGGGGAGCGCATGCCGTCGGCGCTGATCCGCGCCTTGGCGCTGGAAAAAAAGGTCGCGGCGCTCGTTAACATGGCGCTCGGCGAGCTCGATCCGAGACTCGGCAAGGCGATCATCGCCGCCGCCGAGGAGGTGATCGCCGGCACGCTCGAGGCCGAGTTCCCGCTGGCCGTCTGGCAGACTGGCTCAGGAACGCAGACCAACATGAACATGAACGAGGTCCTGGCTAATCGCGCCAACGAGCTCCTGGGCGGCACGCGGGGGGCGAAGCAGCCGGTGCATCCCAACGACCACGTCAACCGGGGCCAATCCTCCAACGACAGCTTTCCCACCGCCATGCACCTTGCCGTGGTCGAGGAGATCCATCGCCGCCTGCTGCCAGCCCTGCATCACCTCCACGCCGCGCTGGCGAGGAAGGCGAACCAGTTCGCCGCCATCATCAAGACCGGGCGAACCCACCTGCAGGACGCGACCCCCCTCACTCTCGGCCAAGAGTTCGGCGCCTATGCGCGCCAGATCGAGCTCGGCATCGAGCGCGTCGCCGCCTGCCTTCCGCGCCTCTATCCCCTGGCACAAGGCGGCACCGCCGTCGGCACCGGGCTCAACGCACGCATCGGCTTTGCCGAGCGCTTCGCCGCAGCGATCGCCGAGATCACCGGCCTTCCCTTAGTCTCCGCCGCCGACAAATTCGAGGCGCTGGCGAGCCACGACGCGCTGGTCGAAGCCTCGGGCGCCTTCAACGTGCTGGCCGCCTCGCTCATGAAGATCGGCAACGACATCCGCCTGATGGGTTCGGGGCCGCGCTGCGGGCTGGGCGAGCTGCACCTGCCGGAGAACGAGCCGGGCTCCTCGATCATGCCGGGCAAGGTCAATCCGACGCAGGTCGAAGCGCTCACCATGGTGGCGGCGCAGGTGATGGGCAACCACGTGACGATTACCATCGCCGACAGCCAGGGGCAGTTCGAGCTCAACGTCATGAAGCCGGTGATCATCTACAACCTGCTGCAATCGATCCGCCTCCTGACCGATGCCGCGACGAGCTTCGCCGATCGTTGCATCGCCGGCATCACCGCCGATCGTGCGCGCATCGACGAGCTGCTGCGGCGCTCGCTCATGCTGGCGACGGCGCTCAATCCGCACATCGGCTACGACAAGACGGCTCAAGTGGCAAAGAAGGCACATCAAGAGGGAACCAGCCTCAAGGAGGCGGCGGTGTCGCTCGGCTTTGTCAGCCCCGAGGAGTTCGACCGCTGGGTGCGACCCGAGGCGATGATCGGCCCCGGCTGATGCCCGGCCTCATCCGCAAGCGTTCCGTGGTGATCGCCGGCCACCCGACGAGCCTCACTCTCGAGGAGGCGTTCTGGGAAGATCTGCGCGAAATCGCGCGCCGGCGCGGCACATCGCTCAACGCGCTCGTCGGCGCCATCGACGCCGAGCGGCGCGGCAATCTCTCGAGCGCGCTTCGCCTCTTCGTTCTCGACTGCTACCGTCGGGGCGAGCTCGGGCCGCAGCACCGCCGGTGATCGCTTTCTCCGGCACCGGCCGGGCAGCGCGCACCAGGTGATCTTGACGCCTCGACCTTACCCCGGATCGGCGCCGCGCGCGGGCGCCGTCATGGCGGCGGCTTCAGCGCTTCCATTCGCCGTGCCAGATATTGCTCCAGCGCGTTGACGTCGAAGACCGTGCGCGGCGCGTCGATCTGGCCTTCGAGCCGCATAACCAGCGGCGGCGCATCCGTGATCCCGGCGAGTCGGAACTCGACGTGGCTCGTCATGGTCCATTTCGGCAGATCCAGGCTCACAGTGGCGCGCCCTTCGCCATCCTCGGCCTGGAACTGCAGGTCGTCGCTGCTGGCGATGCCGTCGGCGAAATGGAAGCTGCCCTTCAGCGTCGAGAACGCCGTCCGGCCGCCCGCACCGCTGCGCAACAGCGCCGCGAGATCGCCAGCGCGCGATGCGAGCCGGTCGTGGATCGCCTTGAGATTGACCCCGGCGATGCTGCCGCCTCGGCTCTCGAACCCAGCATCGCCGGCGAGATGCGAAACCAGCGCGGCCTCGGTGCTCCCGGCGCTCGCCAGGCGGCCGTCGATGTCGAAACGCCCCTCGACGAAACCGGCGCCGCCGGCGCTGGTCAAGGCCTGCTTGAGATCGGCGTCCTTGAGCGTGAGCCGGCCCTCCAAGGAAGGCATCGCTCCGCCGCCGGCACGGCCGCTTGCCTCGAGGCTGCCGCCGAGCAGCGTGCCGGTAAGCTGCTGCAGCAAGAGGACGCCATCCTTGACCGAAGCGGTCAAGAAGGGCCTATCAAGTCGCCAGCCGCCATAAGCGAGGCTGCGTGCGACCAGCTTGAGATTGAGATCGGCACGCTCGAGCAGGGAGAAATCCACTGGCTCCTCGGACCAGCCGGCGCTCGGCTGAGGCGCCCGAGCCGCAGCTAGCAGGATTCCGGGCATCGCCGCCGCGCGCGCGAGGCTCTGGTCGATCGCCGCGGTTTGACGCGTCGAAAGCAGGCGGTCGACGGCCCAGTCGCCGGCCGCGAGATCCGCGTCGAGCTGCGTCTTCACGCCAGAGAGATCGACGACGACCCTGCCCTGGAGCGTGCTCTGGCCGATGACGAGCGCCAGAGGCTCGAGCGCGAAGCGGTGCAACTCACCGCTCAATCGGCCCGAGAGCTTGACCGGGCCGGCATCGTGCGGCGACTGGTAGAGCGGGCTGAAGACCTGCACCATCCGGGCAAAGCTGGGATGGTCGAGATCAAAGCCGAGGTCGAGCCTGCCGCTCGGCCGCGCGATATCGCCGACGATATGCGCGTGGCCGTCGATAAGCTCCAGGTCGGTGTCGACCGTGACGGTCTGACGATCGTATTGCAACCCGCCGCCCAGGCTGAACGCGCCATAGTGCCGGCCGCGAGCCAGCTCGGGCGCGAGCACGCGCAGCACGCGCTCGAGCTCCGGCCCGTGCATGTCGAAGGCGAGCTGGCCGGTCGGCGAGTCCGTTAGTCCTTCGATCACGCCGCTGAGATTGGCCGAAGCGCCGCCGAGATCGCCGATGCCGAGCTCCCGGATCGTCACTTCGCCACTCTGCAGCGTGCCAGACAGATGCACGTCGCTCATGGGCTGGCCATGCCAGGCGAGGGCTTGGACGCGCGCATCCAGATTGACGTCGAAACCGGGCGGCGCGCCTCCGCCCGAAGCCGCCAAGGCACTCGTCGCGGGCGCCCCCCCGGCGGCGGGCGGCTGGGCGACGGGTTGCGGCAAATAGGCGTCGAGATTGAGCCGGTCGGCGACGACGCGTAGGCCGATGCCGGGTCGCGCGCGCAGCAGCACCGTTGCCGCGCCAGTGAGCCGCGTCGCATCGAGGGTGGCGTCGATAGCGTCGACATCGAGTCGATCGCCCGCCAGCACCAGACGACTCGCCAGCGTCGCCCTGCGCAGCCGATCGGCGGGTATCGGGTCAATGGCCACGCCAAGCCAGCCGCAGAGGCTGCGGAGATCGTCGGCATTGACCGCGAGGACCGCCTCGGCGTGC
>JASHRZ010000438.1 GCA_030037055.1 Alphaproteobacteria bacterium | reverse complement strand
ACCCAGCCCTTGCGACCGACGTAGGGCGGCACGAAAAACCGCCGGGGATCCGCGCCGACGAGCATGGCTTGGCTGCCGGTCGGCGCCTTGCACCAGAGGGAAAGGCGGCTGTCGCCGCGCCGATCCATGGCGAAGATCTTGCCATTGACCCCGTTGGTCGGGCCGGGTTTCATCGCCACCTCCACCGCTTCCGGCAGCGCCAGACAGATCGCCCTGAGCCGCGCCGGCGTGTCGTCGTAAGGGGCGCGGCCTGGTCCTGAATGGGACGAGGGGACGCGAACGCACCCACGGCCGAGCCGACCGCCTCACGCCCGCTGGACGAGGACGCTGCCGTCGCGCAGGACGAACCACGCCGCGCTGGCGCCGGCGGGGGCGAGCGCCGAGGCCGCGCGCTCGACCGGCATCAGTGAGAAGGCGGTGGAAAGCGCGTCGGCGACGGTCGCCGTCGGCGCCACGACTGAGACGCTGAGATAGAGATGGGAGCAGCCGCCGCTATGCGGATCGAAGATGTGGTTGAAGCGTCCGGCGGCGTCGAATTGAGTCCCGTAGCCGCCCGAGGTAGCGATCGCCTGGTTGATGAGGGGCAGGCTCCGGAGGATGCCGTGCTCGCGGCGCGGGTCCTGGAGGCCGACCTGCCACGGCCGGCCGGCAGGATGCCCGTCGAGCGCCCGCGTCTCGCCCATGTCGACGAGGGTGTGGCCGATGCCGTTGGCGCGCAGCAGCGCGGCGACGCGGTCGGTGATGTAGCCTTGCGCGATGCCGTTGAGCGTCAGGCCCATGGCCGGGCGCTCGAAACGAATCAGCTCCGGCGTGATGCTGACCGCGCCATGGCCGACCCGCGCTAGCGCGGCGCGCACCGAAGCGGCCGCGGGGCCGGCGGGATCGGCATCCGCCGTCGAGAAATGCGCCGCGTAGAGCTCCCAGAGCGGCTGCACGGTGGCGTCGAAGGCGCCGCCGGTCGCGCGCGAGAAGTGCTCGGCGACGGCGAGCAGCTCGACCAGCTCCTGCGGCGGGCCGGCGAGCCGGCCCTCGCGGTTGAGCCGGCACAGGGCCGAGCTTTGATCATAAAGGCTGAAGACCTTCTCGAGCCGTCGCACCTCGTCGAGCGATTGCGCGATCATCGTCTCGGCCATTGCCGTATCGGGATGATAGATCGCGAGCGAAGCATCAGCGCCGAGCGCGATGCCGCTCCAGCGGTGGAGCAGCGGCTCCGCCGCCGCGGCACGGCCCAGGCCGCCGGGCGCAAGTGCAAGCCCGGCCGCAACGCCGGTGATGCGAATGAACCGCCGTCGCGTGATCTTGGCCGGCATGTCAGTCTCCTCGCCGCCCTGGCTGCGCCTCAAGGGACCCGTGCGGTGCCTCGGGCTCGACGTCGCCGCCGAGCACATAGCTCTCCGGCACCTCGGCAAGGCGCGCGAGCCGGCCGCCATGCGCCGCGGCGAAGTCTCGCGCCGCCGCCTCTGTCGAGAACGGCACCGCCTCGCTCCCGCCCATGCCGCCTTCGTAGTCGCTGGCGAGCACATACCAGGCGGCATGCGCCTCGACCCAGCTTCCGGCTTCCGGATGCTGCCAGCTCTTCGCCATGTCGTTGACGTAGATGGCGGCGATCGTCTTCGGCTCCTCGGGCAGCAGGGTGAAGGCGATGGTGTCGCGCACCGAGGCGAACCAGAGCGGGTCCTTCCGGCTCCTAAGGAAGATCTGCCCTTTGGGGCCGGGGTGGTCGAGCACTCCCATGTTGCAGAAATGCGCGACCGAGTCCGCCCTCGGCTCCATTGGCGCCGGCGGCGCGGCTTTGTCGTCGTCATGGCAGCCGAGCAGCGGCCAGGCGATGATCGCGGCGATGAGCAGGCTGTGGCGGTTGAGGCGCGTCATAGTTGCTTCCTTCGGAAAAGCAGCGCGGCGAGCGCCAGCGGCACCGCCGCCCAGAGGCCGAGCGCGGCGATCAGCGCGAAGCGGCCGAGCTGCGCCTGCTCGGCGAGCCCGGCCATGCCGGAGAAGACGCTCACCTTGGCGAGGCCGGAGAGGTTGAAGAGCCGGTAGACATCCGCGGGATCGAGCAGCAGCAGGTCGTTGAACAGCCCGGCGGTGATGGTCTTGCCCTGATCCCAGACCAGCGCGCCCAGCAGCGCCATGTCGTAGAGCAGCACCAGGAGCAGCCAGACGCCGATGGCGATCCCCGCCGCCATGCCGCGGTCGCGCGCTGCGACGCTGACGAGATAGCCCAGCGCCAGGAACGCCATGCCCAACAGCACGGAGGAGCCGATCATCGCGGCGAAAGCGAGCCAGCTCTCGGCGTCGGGCGCCGCCCCGCCCCAGACGATCACCAGCCCGGCGGCGCCGTAGCCGAGACAGGTGGCGAAGGCGAGCACGGCGGTATGGCCGAGATACTTGCCGAGCACCACCTGCCAGCGCGCCACCGGATAGGCAAGCAGCAGCAGCAGCGTGCCGCGCTCGCCCTCGCCGACGACGGCGTCGTAGGCGAGCAGCAGCGCGATCAAGGGCACGAGGAAGA
>JASHRZ010000038.1 GCA_030037055.1 Alphaproteobacteria bacterium | reverse complement strand
TACAATCTCGACCATGGCACCGATCTCGAGACCTATGTCGACGGTATGCCGATGAACCAGCCCACCCACGCTCACGGCCAAGGCTATACCGATCTGAATTTCCTGATCCCGGAGCTCGCCGACGACATCACCTATACCAAGGGCCCCTACTACGCCAATGTCGGCGATTTCGGCGCTGTCGGCTCGGTGCGGGTCGGCATTCGTGGCGTCATCGCTGACCAGGTCGGCGCGACCGTCGGCACGCTGGGCTACGAACGCCTCTTCAGCGCGCAATCGCAGGCCCTTGGCCTCGGACATCTGCTCGAGGCCGCTGAACTGCAGCATTACGACGGTCCGTTCGTGGTTCCCGACGATGCGCGCAAGGAAAATGTGGTCCTGCGCTACAGCGAGGCGGGACAGGACAGCGGCTTTTCGCTGACCGGCATGTTCTATCACCAGGTCTGGACCAACACGACGGACATCCCGCTCCGCGCCGTTCCGGACATCGGTTATTTTGGATCGCTCGATCCGAGCGACGGCGGCCACGCGCTGCGCGGCAGCCTCTCGGCGAACTACCACGCCAATCTGGATGTGGGGCAGTTTACCGCAAGCGCTTTCTATATCTACAACTCGCTCAATCTGTTCAACGATTTCACGCATTTTCTCGTCGACCCCGTGCATGGCGACCAGGAGGACCAGTTCGAGAACCGCAACGTGCTCGGCAATGCGGCGTCCTACAGCGTCCCGGTCACGCTCGGCGGGTTTCGCAGCGAGCTCTTGATGGGCGGATTGACGCGCTATGACATCCTTGACGTCGGCCGGCTGCCCAGCGAAGGCCAGGTGGCGTTGAGCTCGGCGCAGGCTGCCGGCGATCCCGCGTCCTTCTCCAATCATGACGATGTAAGCCTGTTCGCCGGGGCGCTCTACCTGCAGGCGACGACTCATTGGACGCCGTGGTTTCGCAGCGTGCTCGGCGTTCGCGACGACTACCAGCATGGGACCGACGATGATTTGCTGGCGGCGCTGCATGGGACGGCCGGCTACACCAACGGCGGCGCCAGAGGCCAGCAGCTGGTCCAGCCCAAGGGCAACCTGATCTTTACGCCGAGAAAGGATCTGGAATTCTACGCCTCGGCGGGCGAGGGCTTTCACAGTGCCGACCTGCGCGGCGTCAATCAGGACCGGAGCGTCGATCTCGGCCTTCCGTCAACGCCGCTGCTGGCAAAGCAATATGGCGAAGAAGTGGGCGTCCGCGCCGAGCCCCTCCCCAGCCTCACTCTGACCTTGGCGGTTTACAACCTCTGGCAGCAATCAGAGACGATCATCGACCCGGATGTCGGCCAGGACAGCGCTGGGCCGCCCAGCGAGCGCTACGGCTTCGAGCTGAACGCGACCTATGTCATCAATCAATGGCTCGAGTTCTACGGCAGCTTCTCGGCCAACCACGCGCGCTTCACGCAGTCCTTCGATGACGGCACGGGTCATCTCGGTAAATACATCACCGATGCGCCCGTTGATGCGGGCTCCCTCGCGCTCTACCTGCACGATCTCGGCTTGTGGAGCGGCGGCCTGCAATATCGGCTGCTGGGGAACTACCCGCTCTCGTCCGGTCCCTGCAACGATGCAGCCGCCGTCCACGACTTCCCGGGCGTCGCGACCTCCTGCGCCAATGCGCCGACCGCGCTCGGCCAGGTCAATGGCAAGGGATACGGCCAGCTGAATCTCGACCTCCATTACGCCTTCCCGGCGGGCTGGACCGCCTCGCTCGGCATCTACAACCTCCTCAACACCCGCGCGCCGGCGGCCGAGTTCCGGTATGTCGACCGATTGCAATCGGAAATCGCTACTTTTCCGGCCGGGCGTGCGGATATCCACGAGCATCCCCTCGAGCCGCTCATGGCCAGAATCTCGATCTCGAAGCTCTTTTGAACGGCTGCCGACCGCGGCCGTGTCGCGATTCGGATTTCCGAGCGAGGCATCCATGGATGGACGTGTCCTGACTTTCGCAGGTCTCCTGGCCCCTGTCCCACCTACGACGTTCTTTGAGCAGAACTGGGAGAAGGAGCCGCTCCACATCCGGCGAGGGCAGGACCGCTTCTACGACGACCTTCTGACCCATCGCGATGTCGAAGCAGCGATTTCATCAGGAGGTCTTCGCTATCCCGCCATCCAACTGGCCAGGGATGGCCGCTTCTTTCCGGCCGAGGCCTTCACCAAGAATATCCGTTCGGGTGATGACATCTTCACCGGCATTCCCAGCCTCGATCGCATTCGTGCCGAATATGAAGGCGGCGCCACCCTTTCCCTGCCGGCATTCCATCGCGCCTGGAAGCCTCTCGGCCTGTTGGTCGCGGCTGTGGAAGAAGAGTTCGACCATGCCGTGCACGCCAATGTATACCTCACCCCCGCCAACGCGGCCGGTTTCGCTCCGCACTACGACACACACGAGGTCTTCATCCTTCAGATCGCCGGCCATAAGCACTGGCAGATCCACGATCCGTTATTGCCCCTGCCGCATCGCAGCCAGCCTTTCGATCCACGTACCGCCGTGTCGTCGGCCCCGGCTCTGGAAGTGGAGCTGGCGCCCGGCGATCTTTTCTACCTGCCGCGAGGCTTCGTACACACCACGGCAACCTCGCACAGCTTCTCCCTCCACGTCACGCTGGGCATTACGGTCTATACCTGGGTGGAGCTGCTCGCCGACTGGGTCCAGTCCAGCAGAAGCCGGCTCACCTTTCGCCGCGCCTTGCCGCCGGGATTTGCCGGCCGGGAGGAGATCAGGCGATCGGTCAGTAACCAACTGCCCGAGATCATCGCTGACCTTCAGCGAATGACCGACTACGACATGCTGTTGGACAGTTTTGCTCACCGCATTCGGTCTGGTCGCACCGGCGCGCGCGCCGGGTTTCATGCGGACGTGACGGTGATCGGGCCACGAACGCGGCTCAAATGCCTGGAACGGGGTCGTTACGTCGTTTCAGAGGAAAGCGGAAAGCTGGCGCTGGCCTTCGACGGCAAGACGTTGCTTCTGGACAAACGCGCCCAATCTACGTTGGAGGAAATATCCCGGCGATCGACGTTTCTCGCCTTGGAGGTGTCGCAACACCTAGGCGAGGAAGCAGCCCTTGCCCTCATTCGCTCGCTGCTCAAGGAAGGCTTTTTGTCAACGACGACAGCACCAAAGGATCCGTGCGCATTCGGCGGGGCCACACGCGGATGAGGCCGCGCATGGGAATATCTCCTCTCTCGATCTCCATGTAGAGGCAACTCGTCACCCACAAACTCTTTGCGGATCGCTTCCGTAAGGTTCTTCGCCCGCAGACCGCCGTTGGGGCGCGGCCGGAGCGCGCTTTTCGACTGGCTCAGAGACCCCGCCGGGAAAAAGTCTAAAGCAAATCGGGAAAAATTCCCGGAATAAATGGGAACCATTCCGTGTTCATGCGCGGCAGGGTCGGGTAGAATAAAAGTCAAGAAAAACAAAGACGAGGGGGGATGCGATGCGCGATCGGTGGATCGCGGGCCCGGCGTTTGCGGTCTGCTGCGTGCTGCTATCGAAGGGTGCCGCGCTGGCGCAGACATCGCTGGGTTCGGCAACTTCGAGTAGCGAGAACGGAATACCCCTCAACCTGCCCGAGGTTACCGTCATCGGGACCACGCCGCTGCCTGGCACCGGCATCGATATCGACAAGGTGCCGGTCAATGTTCAAACACTTATGTCGTCCGATCTGGCGCGCGAAGGCTCGCCGAGCTTGATCAACACGCTGAACAATCGGGCTGGCAGCGTGAACACCAACGCAGTCATGGACGAGCCTTTCCAGCCGGATATTCTCTATCGCGGATTCGAGGCTTCGCCGGTGGTCGGCACGCCACAAGGGCTGGCGGTCTATCAGAATGGCGTTCGGGTCAATGAGGCCTTCGGCGATGCCGTCAACTGGGATCTCATTCCTGACATCGCCATCGACCGTGTCGATCTGATCAGCGCCAACCCGGTCTATGGGCTCAACGCGCTGGGCGGCGCCGTTCTGGTCACGATGAAGAACGGATTCACGTATCAGGGCTTCGAAAACGAGCTTGCTGGCGGCTCATTCGACCAGTTCAGTGAATCCCTGGAGTATGGCAAGCGGGTTGGCGGCATTGCCGCTTATTTCGGAGCAAAATACTACCAACAAGAAGGCTGGCGGCAGTTCTCGGGGGATCGGGTGCAGCAGCTCTATACCGATGTCGGCGCGCGCGGCCACGGCGTCACCCTCGATCTCAGCTTCTCCGGCGCCAATAACTTTTTGGAGGGGCAGGGCCCCACCCCCGAGCAAGAACTGGCCGCTGGCCGCTCGCTAGTCTTTACCAGTCCCCAGAACAACATCAACCAGCTCGAATTTGTCACGCTCAGCGCCTCATATCAGGCCACAGACACGCTCTCGTTCCAGGGAAATGTCTATCGCCGCGAGTTTCATCAGACGGTTTCCAACGGCAACACGACCAACTACACCGCCTGCACCTCCGGCAATGGACTGCTCTGCCAACCGGATGGCGTGACGCCGCTCACCTCGGCAACCGGCGGGTCGATCCCTGATCTGTCGAACGGTGGCACCGTTCCGATCGGCGAGAACGACTTCGAGACTATCCATGCGATTACATACGGCGGTTCGGCGCAGACGAGCTATACGGGAAGCTTATTCGGCCACGAGAACAACTTCGTTTTCGGCGGCAGCATCGACAATTCCACGATCGATTTTCAAACGGCGACCGAAGTCGGCCAGATCAATCCTTCGCTCCAGGTCGAAGCCTCCGGGTTCTTCGTTTTCACGCCTGAAAATACCGGCTTCATCCCGACCCCGGTCGGTTTGCACGTCATCAGCACCTATTACGGCGCGTTCATCAGCGACACCTTCAACCTGACGCCGGCCATCGCGCTCACCGCCAGCGGCCGTTACAACTTCGCTCAGATTGATTTGAAAGATTACGAGGGGCCTAACCTTACAGGCTATCACACCTATGCGCGATTCAATCCGGCGGTCGGCGGCACTTATAAGATCCTCACTGGCTTGACCGCTTATGCCGGGTATTCCGAAGGCAACCGGGCGCCGTCGCCGAGCGAGCTCGAATGCGCTAACCCAGCGCTACCTTGCCTTCTTCCCTCGTCTCTCGCCGCCGACCCGTCGCTGAAGCAGGTGGTCTCGCATACCTACGAGGCGGGGCTGCGCGGAAAATTCACCCTGCCAGAACTGACGCCAGGCAGGTTCGCCTGGAATTTCGGGCTGTTCCGCACCGATCTCAACAACGATATTTACGGCGTCGCCACATCGATCAGCACGACCTTCTTCGAGAATATCGGCTCGACGCGTCGCCAGGGTCTCGAGGCCGGTCTCACCTACAGGGACGACAGATGGTCGGTCTATGGAAACTACAGCCTGGTCGACGCCACCTTCCAATCGCCGCTTA
>JASHRZ010000037.1 GCA_030037055.1 Alphaproteobacteria bacterium | reverse complement strand
CCGACCTCGGTCCCGTCATGGCCTATGAAGCGCTCAAGCATTACAGCGACCGCTCGATGACCTTCCGCTTCGTCTCCAACGTCGACGGCACGGATTTCGCCGAGGCGGTCGGGGATCTCGATGCCGCGGAGACCTTGTTCATCGTCTCATCGAAGACCTTCACCACGCTCGAGACGATGACCAACGCGCATACCGCGCGCCAATGGCTGCTCGCCGCATTGAAGCAGGACCAGTCCGCCATCGCCCGCCATTTCGTCGCCGTCTCGACCAATGCCGCCGAGGTCGCGAAATTCGGCATTGACACGGCCAACATGTTCGGCTTCTGGGATTGGGTCGGCGGCCGCTACTCGATGGATTCGGCGATCGGCCTCTCGACCATGATCGCCATCGGTCCCGACAATTTCCGCGCCATGCTCGCCGGCTTTCACGAGATCGACGAGCATTTCCGCAGCGCGCCCTTCGAGCGCAATCTGCCGGTGCTGATGGCCCTCATGTCCATCTGGTACAACAATTTCTTCGGCGCCCAGACGGTGGCCGTCCTACCCTATGAGCAATATCTAAAGCGCTTTCCGGCGTATCTCCAGCAATTGACCATGGAGAGCAACGGCAAGCATGTGACGCTCGACGGCGCCCGCGTCGATTACGACACCGGACCCATCTACTGGGGCGAGCCGGGCACCAACGGCCAGCATTCCTTCTACCAGCTCTTCCACCAGGGGACGCGACTCATCCCTTGCGACTTCATCGCTTTCGCCGAGACGCTGAACCCGCTGGGCCGGCATCAGGATATGCTGATCGCCAATGTCTTTGCCCAGACCGAGGCGCTGGCCTTCGGGAAGACCGAAGAGCAGGTGAAAGCGGAAGGCACGCCCGACTGGCTCGTGCCGCATCGCGTCTTCGAAGGCAACCGGCCCTCCAACACGCTGCTGCTCGAGCGCCTGACGCCGGCCGCTCTGGGCAAGCTCGTCGCGCTTTACGAGCACAGCGTCTTCACGCAAGGCGCGATCTGGCAGATCGATTCCTTCGACCAATGGGGCGTCGAACTCGGCAAGGCGCTGGCGCAGCGGATCATTCCCGAACTCGAAAGCGCAAGCGAGCCCAAGCTCGCGCGTGACAGCTCCACCAATGCGCTGATCCGCCGCTATCGCAAGCTCAAGGGGAATCGATGATGCCGAGAGGATATGACCGCCCGCTCTACATCCAACCCTTCGATCACCGGGCCTCGTTCCAGAGCCGCGTGTTCGGCTGGAAGTCGCCCTTGAGCGCCGCGCAGACGGCGGAGATCGCCGCCGCCAAGCGCGTCATCTATGATGGCTTCAAAGCGGCGCTCGCCGCCGGCGTTCCCAAGGAGAAGTCCGGCATCCTCGTCGACGAGCAATTCGGCGCGGCCGTGCTTCGCGACGCGTCCGCCGAGGGAATCACCACTGCCTGCTGCGCCGAGAAGAGCGGACAGGACGAGTTCGATTTCGAATATGGTGAGGAGTTCGCCGAGCATATCGAGAAGATGCACCCGACCTTCTGCAAGGTGCTGGTGCGCTACAACCCGGAGGGCGACGCCGCGCTGAATCGGCGGCAGGCGGCGCGATTGAAGCGGCTCTCCGATTATCTCGCCGAGCAGGGACGCAGCCGATTCATGTTCGAGCTGCTGGTTCCGGCGGAAAAATCGCAGCTCGCGGCGGTCAAGGGCGACAAGGCGGCCTATGATCGGGAGCTGCGGCCCAGGCTGATGCTGCGCAGCATCACGGAGCTTCAGGCGGCCGGTGTCGAGCCCGATCTCTGGAAGATCGAGGGTCTCGACCGCGCGAGGATTGCGAGAAGATCGTGGCGGCTGCGCGCAGCGGCGGCCGCAACTATGTCGGCTGCATCATTCTCGGCCGCGGCGAGGACGACGCCAAGGTTCGCGCCTGGCTCACCACCGCCGCCGGTGTGCCCGGCTTCATCGGCTTTGCCGTGGGCCGCACCGTCTTCTGGGATCCCCTCGTGGACTGGCGCGCCGGAAAGACGACGCACGGTGCGGCCGTCGCCGAGATCGGGCGCCGCTACGGCGAGCTCGTGCGCATATTCGACATGGCGGCCCATCCGCGGGCCGCTCGCGCAACTGTCACATGACGCGGATTTCCAGCCGATGAGATCAAGACAAAGAAAGATGAACGCCGAGGACACCGAGGTTGCGCCGAGGACGCAGAGGATGGGCATTGCTCCGCGTCCCTCCGCGCAGCCTCCGCGACCTCTGGTTCGTCTTTCTTAGGGTGAGGGAGGATTTGCTCGTGCAGCTCGGAATGATCGGCCTGGGGCGGATGGGCGCCAACATGGTGCGCCGTCTCTTGAGCGGTGGCCACCAATGCGTCGTCTATGACCGGTCGGCGCAGGCAGTGCAGGACCTCGTCAAGGCCAAAGCCGTCGGCAGCGCCTCGCTGGCGGAGTTGGTCAAGTCGCTCGAGAAGCCGCGGGCCGTCTGGCTGATGGTGCCGGCGGCCGCGGTCGACCCGACTATCGCCGATCTCCTGCCGCATCTCGACCGCGGCGACATCCTGATCGACGGCGGCAACTCCTACTACATCGACGACATCCGCCGCGCCAAGGAGCTGGCGGGACACGGCATTCACTATGTGGATGTCGGCACCAGCGGCGGCATCTGGGGCTTCGAGCGCGGCTACTGCGTCATGATCGGCGGCGAGATGAGCGTGGTGAAACGTCTCGATCCGATCTTCGCGACACTGGCGCCGGGACGCGGCAACATCCCGCGCACGCCCGGACGCGAGAAAGCGAACGGCACCGCCGAGAACGGTTATCTGCATTGCGGACCGAACGGCGCCGGCCATTTCGTCAAGATGGTGCATAATGGCATCGAATACGGGCTGATGGCGGCCTATGCCGAAGGGCTTGCCGTGTTGAAGGCCGCCAATATCGGCAAGATGCAGCACGCCGTCGATGCGGAGACGACACCGCTGCGCGAGCCCGAGCAGTATCAATATGATCTGAACCTGGCGGACATCGCGGAGCTGTGGCGGCGCGGCAGCGTGATCGCGTCCTGGCTGCTCGACCTCACGGCGAGCGCGCTGATGAAGGATCCGGCGATGTCGGGCTTCGTCGGCCGCGTATCGGATTCGGGCGAAGGGCGCTGGACCGTCAAGGCCGCCGTCGACGAGGGCGTGCCGGCCCATGTGCTCTCCGCCGCTCTCTATGAGCGCTTCAGCTCGCGCGGCGAGGCCGACTTCGCCGACAAGCTGCTCTCGGCCATGCGCTACGGATTCGGCGGGCACGTTGAAAAATCGTGAGAGGCAACACTCCAGCATCGAGGAGCAGGCCGCATGACCGGCGAAAAGCTCGACCAGCTCGCCATCAACACCATCCGCACGCTCTCGATCGATGCGGTTCAGCAGGCGAAGTCCGGACATCCCGGCACGCCCATGGCGCTGGCGCCGCTCGTCTACACGATCTGGAACAGGGTCATGAACTTCGACCCGAAGGACCCGATCTGGCCCAACCGCGACCGCTTCGTTCTCTCCAACGGTCATGCCTCAATGCTGCTCTGGTCGGTGCTCTATCTGACCGGCACCGTGGCGGTGAATGCCGAGTATGAGCGGCTCGGCAAGCCGGCCGTCACGCTCGACGATATCCGCCGCTTCCGCCAGCTCGACAGCAAGGCGCCGGGGCATCCTGAATATCATTGGGTCTCGGGTGTCGAATGCACGACCGGCCCGCTGGGCCAGGGCATCGCGCACAGCGTCGGCATGGCGATGGCGCGGAAGTGGCTTGCCCAACGCTACAACCGCCCGGGCTTCGACATCTTCGACTACAACATCTACGCGGTGTGCGGCGATGGCTGCCTGATGGAGGGTGTGGGCTCCGAAGCGGCGTCGCTCGCCGGCCATCTCGGCCTCGACAACCTCTGCTGGGTCTATGACAACAACCACATCACCATCGAAGGCAACACGCGCATCACCTTCACCGAGGATGTGACGGCGCGCTTCTTGGGATATCACTGGAATGTCCTAAGTGTCGGCGACGCCAACGACCTCGAAAGCATCGAGCGGGCGCTCGCTGTCTTCCGCAAGACCGAGGGCCGGCCAACGCTGATCATTCTCGACAGCCATATCGGCTATGGCGCGCCGCATCTCGTCGACACCGCCGCCGCCCATGGCGAGCCGCTGGGCGAGGAAGAGGTGCGTCTCGCGAAGCGCGCCTATGGCTGGCCGGAGGATGCGAAATTCCT
>JASHRZ010000437.1 GCA_030037055.1 Alphaproteobacteria bacterium | reverse complement strand
GTAGCCAACCCGCGCATCAGAGTCTGATCAACCGTCGCCTTTCGCCGCCGCTCCCGGCCGTGCGCAGCCTGCAAACCCTACCCGCTGGCAACAGCGGACGGAGCCGCACGCTCTCAGCCTTGAAAACGGACATGAGAATCACATTTTTTGACCCTTGGGAATCCCCAGCCGATTCCAGTCTCACTGAATTTGCTCTAATGAGCAGATATCTACATCATTGCGAACGCGTATGCGTCCTGCCGTGATGGATGGCCATTGCCAGGTAGGATCAGGTCGCTTGAATAGGCGTCAACCTGGCGCTCGGCGTCTTTCGATTTCTCGTCGACAGGCCTTCCTATATCCGAAGAGCGACAGACAAAAGATTTGCCGCGGCGAGACCAGTGTCCAAGCTCGTGCCCGGTAGTGAATCTTTTACGCTAGCGCGAGGTGTCGGGATTCACGTAGACGACGGTACGGTCCTTGAATCCGATGATCTGTGCTTCGCAGCTCGCAAGGCGACTGTAGTGCACCTCAAAGCCAACGCAATGCGCGATCGCATCCAGTTCGATGTCGGCCGGATCCGAGATGCCCAGTTCCGTGAGCCCCGCGATCTTCGACTAGCAGGACGGCGTGATGGGGAACCGGTGCGGCAGAAGGTCCGCGGCATTGTGCACACGTTTTTTAGGAAGCACTCCTCGGAGGAGCCGCTGCGCCGCGCGCTGGAAAGAGTGCGCGGCGGCCGAACGCTCGGGAAAAGTCGTACTCGGCTGTTGATTCCTGTGCGGCACCCGGTACTCGAACGTGTTGACATCTATAAGACCGCGCACCACCCCCGCCTGGAAATCGACTACAAAGAGCCCGCGATCGATGCGGCAATGGCCACCGCGGCCGCGCCACATTTCTCAAGCCTCACATGACTGAGTCAGCCGTGGAACTCGTCGACGGGGGCGTTTGGGTCATAATCCGATTGGCGTTGCTGCGATTCTAGCGGTCGGCATCCTCGGTTGGCCAGGAGACAAGCTCAAGATCCTGTCCATCGGAACGATCAATGAATCCGGCCAGCTGCTCCGATTGAGAGGAAGACCGCCGACGGCGGCATCAGTGACGCGGCTATTTATGGCCGGTCAAGCCGACAGCGCGCTCGGCACCGCGAAAATTCTCACCGGCGACGTCCACGAGCGCAAGGCAATCTGGCGCACAGATCAGACTGCGCCGCAAGGCCGCTATACGTTAGACAGTGTGGCCCATATTTCGGAGATGAAGGATCGAGCCTTCGCTGAAGCGCGCGAACTCCGGCGCCATTTCTTCGACGCTCTAGCAGCTGAATTCCTTCCATTTCACCACCTTTGACCTGCCAAGCTCAACTTCTTGCGCCCAGATGTCTGCTTTGGGGTGGACGGCCGTTGTTCGCACGTGAAGCCGTATCAGATTGCCGTTGGCGCACTTACGACGCAATCATGGTTCGCTTCTTCGTCCGCATCCGGGCTAATTGCGGTCGATCGAATTCGCCACCTTCGGCTCGTTTACGAATCCATGTTTTAATTCCCCTCCGGCGTCGCCGGCGCCGCTGTCGGGTTCCACTGTCCTCGCCGCATGCGCCGGATGCGGACCTCTTTGAACAGTCCGGCCGCGGTGAAGGGCTCGTTGCGCGAGAATTCCTCGGCTGCGGCTCGGCTCGGCACGTTGATGAGGAAGCTGCTGCCGATGCGAGTCGTGCCGTCCTCGGCGAGGAGTGCGCCGCCGAGGATCAGGATGTCCCGATGCCGCGCGAGATAGGCGAGATGGGTCTCGCGCGTCGCCGCGCGCAGCGCGGCGACGTCGGGCCGGTCTTCACAGTAGATGAGATAAAGCATCGCGCCTGCCCTCCGATGTCCGGGCGTTTCTTTATTGGTCCCGGACGCCCTCGACAAGCGCCGGCCGCGGCGGCTACATCCCCGGGGTCTGCACGACTCGGGCGACCCGTGAAAATCCGCTTGCGCCGCTGCCGTCTTGTGCGATTGTGACGGCATGCCTCACGCCGATTTCGTTCATTTGCGCGCCCATTCGGCGTATTCGCTCTCCGCGGGCGCGATCAAGGTGAAGGAGCTGGTGGGGCTCGCCAAGCGCTACGCCATGCCGGCGCTGGCGCTTACCGACAGCGGCAATCTGTTCGGCGCGCTTGAATTCGCCCAGACCGCGAGCGAGGCGGGGGTCCAGCCCATCATCGGCTGCGAGTTCGGCTTGCGCCGCCTCTCGGGCGACGGCAACGCCCGAGTGGCGCGGAACGGATCCGCGACGCAGCCGGACAGGGTGATCCTGCTGGCGCAGGATGAACGCGGCTATCGCAGTCTCCTGACGCTGGTGAGCCGGTCCTATCTCGAGACAGCGCCGGGCGAGTCGCCGCAGCTTCCGCTCGACGCGCTGGCGGGATTGACCGACGGGCTGCTGCTGCTGACGGGCGGACCCGCGGGCCCAGTTGGAAGGCTCCTGCTCGAAGGACAAGGCGAGGAGGCCGAGCGGCATCTGGTGCGACTCGCCGCAGTCTTTCCCGGGCGGCTCTATATCGAGCTGATGCGTCACGGCCTTCCCGGCGAGGATCGCTGCGAGGGACCGCTGATCGACCTCGCCTATCGCCACGGCCTGCCGCTCGTCGCCACCAACGGCGTGTTCTTCGCCGATGCCGATTTCTATGAGGCGCATGACGTGCTGCTCTGCATCGCCCAGGGTGCGGTGCTGAGCGAGCCGAACCGGCGCCGCCTCACGCCGCATCATCATTTCAAATCGCCGGCGGAGATGCGGCTGCTCTTCGCCGACCTGCCGGAGGCGGCCGACAACACCCTCGTCGTCGCCCGGCGCTGCGCCTATATGCCGGAGCCGCGCAAGCCGATCCTGCCGCCCTTCAAGACCGAGAGCGGCTGCGCCGAGGCCGATGAGCTGCGCGCCATGGCGGGGGAGGGACTGGAGGAGCGGCTCGCGGCGCAGGTCTTCACCGCGGCGATGAGCGAGGAAGAGCGCGAGGACGCGGCGCTTCCTTATCGCGAGCGGCTCGCCTTCGAGCTCGAGACCATCATCGCCATGGGCTTTGCCGGCTATTTCCTCATCGTCGCCGAGTTCATCCAATGGGCGAAGGCGCAGGGTATACCGGTGGGGCCGGGGCGCGGCTCGGGCGCGGGTTCCGTCGTCGCCTGGTCGCTCACCATCACCGATCTCGACCCGCTGCGCTTCGGGCTGCTGTTCGAGCGCTTCCTCAATCCCGAGCGCGTGTCGATGCCGGATTTCGACATCGATTTCTGCCAGGACCGGCGCGACGAGGTGATCCGCCACGTCCAGGAGAAATACGGCCACGACCGGGTGGCGCAGATCATCACCTTCGGCACGCTCCAGGCGCGCGCGGTGCTGCGCGACGTCGGCCGCGTGCTGGAGATGCCCTATGGCCAGGTCGATCGCCTCTGCAAGCTCGTGCCCTACAACCCCGCCAATCCGGTGAAGCTCCAGCAGGCGATCGACGGCGAGCCGCAGCTCCAGCAGATGCGCGACAGCGACGAGAGCGTGGCCCGCCTCATCGCCATCGGCTTGAAGCTCGAAGGGCTTTATCGCCACGCCTCGACCCATGCGGCGGGCGTGGTGATCGGCGACCGGCCGCTCCACGAGCTG
>JASHRZ010000436.1 GCA_030037055.1 Alphaproteobacteria bacterium | reverse complement strand
GGCGCCAGCACCGGCGCCGCCGCAGCGCTCGTGGCGGCCGGAAAGCTCGGAGGCGCCATCTCGGCGGTCGTCTCGCGCGGAGGGCGGCCGGATCTTGGCGGCAGCGCGCTCGCGCACGTCGTTGCGCCGACGCTGCTGATCGTCGGCGGTGCCGACCGCGAGGTGCTTGCGCTCAATCGCTCGGCTCTGGCCAGGCTGCGCTGCGAAGCCAAACTGGAGGTGGTGGCGGGCGCCGGCCATCTCTTCGAGGAGCCCGGCGCGCTCGAGGAGGTGGCGCGGCTGGCGCGGCGGTGGTTCGCCGGTCGTCTGCACGCCAGGCCCGAGGAGGCGCGATGATATTCCGGGACAGACATGATGCCGGCCGCCGCCTCGCCGCGGAGCTGCTGCACCTGCGGGACCAGCGGCCGGTGGTGCTGGCGCTGCCCCGGGGCGGCGTGCCTATTGGGCGCGAGATCGCCTCGGCGCTCAACGCGCCGCTCGATCTGGTCCTCGTGCGCAAGATCGGCGCTCCCGACATGCCGGAGCTCGCTGTCGGTGCGATCGTCGACGGGGAGCGGCTCGAGAAGGTCATCGATCAGGATATTGTCGCGGAGCTGGCCGTGCCGCAGTCCTATCTCGACAAGGAAATCGCAAGCCAGGCCGATGAAATCGAGCGCCGAAGAAAGATCTATTTCAAGGACCGCGCGCCGGTGCCGCTGGCGCAGTGCAGCGCGATCGTCGTCGACGATGGCATCGCCACGGGAGCGACAATGCGCGCGGCGTTGCTGGCAATCCGGCGGCGCCAGCCGTCGAGGCTCGTTCTCGCGGTCCCGGTGGCGCCTGCGCGCACGATAGAGCGGTTGCGGGCGGAAGCGGACGAGGTCGTCTGCTTGTCGACGCCCGAAGATTTCTTCGCCATTGGCCAGTTTTACAAGGACTTTCATCAGGTCAGCGACGACGAGGTTCTGTCCTACCTGCGCCGGGCCGAACCGGGCGTTCAAGATGCCTAAACCTGCCGCGGCGGACGGGTGGAGCTGGATTGAACGAGGATGACGAAAGTCCTATGCGCCGGAAAGGAGCCGACCCGTGACGCTGCGATATTTGATGATGATGCGCCGAATCGACCGCGTCTGCGGTCGAATGAACAGCGGGCTTGCAGCGGTAGCCATCGCGCTCAGCCTCGCGACCGGCGCAGTCGCCGTGATTCGCGTCGCCCAGTTCTCGGCGGCGCTCGCGAGCGACATACAATCATCCTTCGAAGCGACGGCGCAGCTCACGATCGATCGGTGAGCCCACCCGCCTTGCTAGTGGTATCAATCTGACATTTCGAATCCCGCCAAAGCCGCGTGGACCCAACGATTATGGCGATATCAGTGGAGCCAAATGTCAGATTCGATCCCCTAGACCTGATCGACGGATCGCCGTCGGCGGCCAAGTCGATCTCTGCACTGCCGGCCGCCGCCTGTCTCCGCTGAGCCGACGCGGAAGCGCCGGCCGCGCGCGCCGAAGCCCTTCCTGCGGGCCGGCTCTGCTGATCGATTGATGGACGAGCTTGCCGGTCTCAGGGAGATGGGGGTAACAAGTGATGCTTTCCGATCGGCACCACTGTGCTCGCCTGAGGCCCCTTCTCGCCTTCCCCGGAGTGCACGACGAACCGCACTTCATCGCCCACTCGGAGCTTGTCGAAGACTCCGCCGACAACGCTGTTGCGGTGCATGTAGATCTCCTGTCCATCCGCGCCGGCAATGAACCCATAGTCCTCGGCGGGGAAGAGCTGCGCGACCTTGCCGTGCTCCACGGGCTCGTGCGTCTTGCTCTGGCCGCGCGCGCGTCTGACGTGATCTTCGAGCTGACGGCGCGCCGCGTCGAAGGCGTCGCGTATCGCCACTTGCACGTCCTCATGCGCGTGGTGTTCGGAAGGATCGCGCTTTACGACGATTTCGCCTCCGGGAACGGTGAGGTCCACGCGCACATGATAAAGCCGACCCTTATGTTGATGGCGGTGGGTGGATTCCACGACCACGCGGCAACGCATGATCCGATCGTAGAATCGATCGAGCTCTTCGGCTCTTTCGCGAACGCGCGCCTCGACCGCCTCGGAAGGCCCCATCCCGCGGAAAGTGATCTGAATCGGCAGCTCCATACGGTTTCCTCCTCACGAACAGCGGCTCCGGCCTACATGCGCGGATGATCGGATGGCGCCAGCGCGGCAATAGAAGTCGATGCCATGATCGCCGCAGAGACCCATGGACTGCCTTGATCTAGATCAGCGGTGAAACATCCGCAACTTGGCCCGCGTGGCCGTCGGCCGGACGCCCATGTCGCGCCGGGTTCTGCGAGGTCAGCAAACCGCCGCGAAGCCTGCCGCATTGATCCAAATCAATGCGCCGACGATGGCACTGGTCCGACCGTAAACGGCGAAAAGACGGGGGATTCGACGATGTCGAATACGCGTCGGCGGGCCAGCAGAACACGGGCTTCCCTTGCGCAGCTGCTGGACCGACTCCTGCTCGCCGTCGACGCGGCCCAGGCGGGCGCATCCGGCTATGGCCGGACAATCGGTCGAGATGATGTGGCGCCGGCGCATCGACCGCGCCGCGCTGCCGGCCGCATGGCGGTGTCGGCAGCGCTTCGTCCGGAGTGCTCTGCAGGATCCTTTCCGAAATTTACGGCCGCAAAGAAGCGGGAGGTGGCGCACTAGAGTGACGGAGGATGATCATGAACGAGATCGACGCAATCGGCGCGCCCGGCGCCGACGGATTGCTCGGACGAATGATTGTGCTTGCACGCCTGAGCGAACGCATCGGACACCTTGAGCCGAGGCGTGTGTTGCTCGACAGGATCTTGCGACGGATGCTGCTGTTCTCGCGCATGTCGGAACGGCTCGGCATTGCGGCGCCGGAGAGCGCATTGATGCGTGCGGTCCTGCGCGAAGTCGAGCTGGGCTGCTTCGAATGCACGGTGTGGCGCCGGTGTCGGGAGTGGCTGGACGGCCGTTCGCCCAATGACGACTACCGCGACTTCTGCCCCAACGAAAGCCTGTTCGACGTTCTGCCGCGACAGGACAACGTCAATCGACCCTACGCGCCGGAATGAAACGGCGGCCGCGATTTCGGCTCTCGCTTTGATCGGAACCAATAGGCGCCAAGCTCGGCAATTTCACCGCACCTCGCGCCACGGCGCCGGGCAGTCTGGCCGAGCCCTCTTGATATCTCGCCGTCGGATTGACTCTGCATCCTTGGTTTTCGTGCCGGCAGGTTGATGATCCCTCCGGGTACGCATTTGATCCGAGCAAGCAGAAGAGGGGTCGGGGCGAGGATCCGTTGGACCCATCGCCCCGACTCGGCTATTTCGCCTTCACCTCGATTTTCTTCTGCTGCTTCACCGTTTCCGGTGTCTTTGGCAGGGTGAGCGTGAGCACGCCGGCGGCAAACGATGCCTCGATCTTGTCACGATCGACGCCGTCGGGCAGGGTGAAGGAGCGCTGGAACGAACCGTAGGAACGCTCTGACAGGTAGTAGTTCTTCGCCTTCTCTTCCTTCTCGCTGCGCTTTTCGCCTTTAATGGTCAGCGTGTCACCCGAAAGGCTGACATCGATGTCCTTCTCGCTCATGCCAGGCAGCTCCGCCGTAATGCGGTATGCCTTGTCGTCCTCGGCATAATCCACCGCCGGCTGAGCGAAGCCAACCGAAGGCCACTGCCGCCACATCGGCTCGATGTCGAACGCGCGAGGCAATGAAGGCAGGAAGCCGCGGCTCCAGAACTGATCGAACAACCGCTGCATGTCGTTGCGGAAGGATTGCCAGATATCGACCGGCGCCGGCAGAGGCGCCGCCGTCTTCTCACTCCTTTTTACTTCAACCGTCGTCTGGGCCATGAGGTCGCACTCCGTTATGGGGGTTGAGCGTCGCGCCTCGCCAGCGGAGGCGCCCGGAATCAACGCAAGATGGTGCTTCCAAGGTGGAGATGATGCCTTGATCCAGATCAAGCTTCAACAAGACGCAGAACTCAAGGCGAGCGGAAGCCAGCGTGGCAGGTGATGGCTTAGGCGGGCCCGCAACCCGACCGCGATCTTGATTGCCGCTCGCCGGATGATGGCGGCTTCTCGCGAAAAAGGGCGCCGATCTGGGGCGGATCGCGGTGAGGTGATAGGCGTCTTCTCGAAACTCCACCTCGCCTTCCGGTGTGACCATCGCCGTGAAGTAGAGAACGAAGACCTGAACGGTCGGATCGATCGGCACGCGGCGGGTGGTTCCCACAGAGACGGCCGCGGCCATGGCCTCCGGCGTCCATGCCGGGTCATGCCGCAGGAGCCGCAGCGCGAGCGCCAGCGGATTCTCCACGCGTATGCAACCATGACTGAATAAGCGACGGGTGCGCTCTGAACAGTTCCTTGCGCGGCGTGTCGTGCAGATACACGTCCAGCGGGTTTGGCATTTCGAACTTGATCCGTCCAAGCGCGTTCTTCGGACCGGGCAATTGACGAAGGCGCTCGCCCCCGTCGAGGCTGATTATGCCTTCCCGCCGCAGTTAGTCGGGATCGCGGCGCGCAAGCGGCCTGACTTCATTTGCGGCAATCGCCGCAGGCACGTCCCAAGGCGGGGCGATCAGCAGCGACGTAACTCTTGCCGCGAGCACCGGGGTCGGATGTCGAGGCGTCCCCACAATGGTGCGCAGCCGGAGCTCAGGGTTGCCGCCTTCGAACAGCACGAGGCTCGCCGCGGCGGCGTTGACAAGGATGCGGCCGGCGGGTAGCCGGCGGGGCAGCCATCGCCACCTCTCCATATTCGCCGCGATCTGGCGATATCGCTGTCGGGCACCGACGTTCATTGCCGCGAGCGTTGCGCGGCCAATCCGACCATCCGTGGCCAGGCCGTGGCGCGATTGGAAGCGGCGTACAGCCTGTGCGCATCGAACACCGGACTGGGAGGGGCGTCGGGAGCGAGGTCGCCTTCGATCTTGAGGCGCGCGCGAAGCGTCGCCACCCCCTCGCTCGATCCCCCCGGCTCCAGGCCGGAGTCGGGAGAAACCATCGGCCAGCCGCCTTGCTGCGCGATCGCGCCTTATTTGGCGAGCGCCCGCTGCAGCTGTCGATAGTCATCCTCCTGCGGCGCCAGGCTGCGAAGCCATGGGAGGGGATCGTCGAGCGAGACCAGGGCGCGAAGCGTCGCCTTCGCTGCGAATGCGGGTGCCGGAATGGCCCAGGAGCGCTGAACGGAGTTTGGGATCACGGCTCCGCTTGCCAGCATCCGCGCCAGACGCAGCGTCGCGGATACCACTTCTTGCGCCGGCGCGCTTGCGGTCGACGGAATGTCGGCCACCGCAGCCAGTCCGTGGATTTCTGCCTCGGCGGCGAGCGCGGCACGAAACCTCGGGTCCCTCGCCCAACCGGGAACGCGTCCCCGCGATTCCAGATAGTGCGACCACCTCAGCGTCGGAGGAGGACGCCAATACCGCGGCCGCCGCAGCCGGCCGCGAAAGAATGCCGGTCGTCGCTGTTGCCCCAGCCGCGGCGAGAGCGGCAAGGAGCAACAGGCCGGGCAAACGGCGAGGGCGAACGCGCATGAAGACGCCGCGACAATGGTGGGGCATGCAAGGTTGACGGTGAACTGACGGTGAGGCCATGGCGCGCTGGGCGTTGATCCAGCTCAAGAGCCCCGGAGGCCGCGAGGCGCTCTGCCGGGCGCCCGCCGGCCGGCGAAAGGCAGCGGGAACAGGGACACTTCTATCATGTCGCGGGAGCAGGAATTGTGGTAGTGTTTCAATCAATGCGGCACGGCAGCGTGCTTGCCGATGGGTTCGCATCTCGAAACTGACGGCGTCAACAACAGAGAGGGATGTCATGCCGCGCAGGACCAAAGGGAGGGCGAGGAAAGCCAAGCGGAAAGCGATGCCGGCGAAGCGGCCGGCGAAACTTCCGATCCGAAGGGCTTCGCGAAAGGCCGCCGTCAAGGGAGCGGCGCGGCCTCAACCATCCGCTCCGCCGACGCTGAGCCGAGAAGCCGTGGAGGAAGTCCTCGTGCATTCGGCCAGATCATCCGAAGACGAGCGGTTGAGCGACAAGACCCTTTCCGAGATCGCCGCCTGCGCCAACCTCGATCCGTCGAGGATCCTCGACGCACATCGCCGGCTGTGCGAGGCGGCCGACGATTCGGAGGTTACGGTCCTGCGCGTGGTCGAGCTTTGGGAGCCCTACGAATAGTCGCGGCGACGCGCCAGGAAACCAGCATTCCCGTTCTGGCTAGGCGGCTTCGGCGATCTCCTCCAGCTCATCCCGGCGTCTGATCACCACCTCGTTGCTCGCCTTCAACTGGATGACGCCCTGACTTTTGAGTTGGCTGAAGATGCGGCTCACCGTTTCTATCGTCAGGCCCAGGTGATCGGCTATGTCGCCGCGGGTCATCGGCAGCGCGATACTATCGCTTTCGCCGCTGCGCTCCGACATGGACAGCAGGAACGATGCGAGCCGCTCGACGGCGCTTTTGCGCCCCAGCAGGAGCATCTGCGCCTGGGCGGCGGACAGACCCTCGCTCAGCATGCCCAAGAGACGTTTGCCGAGCCGGGGCTGCTGCTCGATCAGCTGATCCATCGCGCGACGCGGGTAGCGCATGACTGTGGCGTCATTCACCGCCTCGACGGTGAAACGATAGGTGCCGTCGCTCTCGAGACCGACGAAGTCCCCGGGAAGAAGGAATTGGCTGACATGGCGGCGTCCATCGGCCAGCAGCTTGCAGCTGCGCACCGTGCCGCTGACGACCTTGAAGCAATGCTGGGCCGGATCGCCTTCGAAGAACAACGGCTGGTCGCGGCGCAAGACGACCACCGTACCGATGCGGTCGAAGGCCGCGACGTTTTCTGCCGCGTTGTTGGCCGCGCCGGCAAACAGGACGGGTGGAAGGCGATTGCTGGCGGCGCGAGGTCCGTGTGTGGCGGCGGCGAGCATGGGGTCATTCCTCCGAGCGGGTCTTTGACTGGCTCGATGATGACCTATTGCCGTCCAGAGAAAATTAGGAGTAGTACCTAAGCATTTCTACCTAGGCCGCCATTGGCGCCGCGCCGATCCCGCCGATGCGCGCGACCGGACCGAGATGCCCAAGCTGCGGTCAGACCCCACGTGCCCTGCGTCAATCGCCGGTTTCAGCCCGTTTTACATCCCCATCTCCGGCTCGAGCGCCCGCTCCTTCTTGCTCTCGGGGATCTCCGTCATCGTCACCTCGGTGAGCAGCAGGATGCTCGCCACCGACACCGCATTCTCCAGCCCGACACGCACCACCTTCGTGGGGTCGATAATGCCGGCTTCGACCAGATCAACGTACTCCTTGCGTGCGGCATCGAAGCCATGATTGCCTTGGCCGCTCAGCATCCGTGCAACGACGACGCCGCCATCGACGGCGGAATTCTCGGCAATCTGGCGCGTCGGAGCCTCAAGCGCGCGCTTCAGGATCTGAATGCCCGTGCGCTCGTCGCCGCTGGCCTTTGCCTCTTCCCGCGCGACCGCATCGATGCAGCGAAGCAGCGCCAGGCCGCCGCCGGGAACGATGCCCTCGGCGACCGCCGCCTTGGTGGCGGCGATGGCGTCGTCGAGCGCCTCCTTTTTCGCCTTCATCTCGGATTCGGACGGAGCGCCCACGCGAATCACGGCGACGCCGCCGGCAAGCTTGGCCAACCGTTCCTGCAGCTTTTCCCGGTCATAGTCCGATGTCGTTTCCGCAATCTGCTGCCGGATCTGGTTGCAACGGCCCTCGATCTCCTCCTTCTTGCCGGCGCCGCTCACGATGGTGGTCGCCTCCTTGGTGATGACCACCTTCCGGGCTTTGCCGAGCATATCGACGCCGACATTCTCGAGCTTGATGCCGAGCTCCTCGCAGATCATCTGGCCGCCGGTCAGCACCGCGATGTCCTCGAGCATCGCCTTGCGGCGATCGCCGAAGCCGGGCGCCTTCACCGCGGCGACCTTCAGACCGCCGCGCAGCTTGTTGACCACCAGCGCGGCGAGGGCCTCGCCTTCGACGTCCTCCGCCACGATGAGCAGCGGCCGTGCCGATTGAACGACGGCCTCCAGCAGGGGCAGCATCGCTTGAAGGCCCGACAGTTTCTTCTCGTGTATCAGAATGCAGGGATCCTCGAGCTCGGTGATCATTTTTTCCACGTTGGTTATGAAATAGGGGGAGAGATATCCACGATCGAACTGCATCCCCTCAACGACATCGAGAACCGTCTCCGTCGTCTTCGACTCTTCGACCGTGATCACGCCCTCGCCGCCAACCTTCTCCATCGCCTCGGCGACGAGGTCGCCGATCGCGGGATCGTTATGCGCGGAGATCGTCGCCACCTGCGCCTTCTCCTTTCGCGTCTTGACCGGACGCGACATCGCCCGCAAGGCCTCGATCGCAGTCTTTGCGGCGGCGTCCATGCCGCGCTTGAGGTCGATTGCGCTGGCGCCGGCGACGACATTGCGGAGGCCTTCGGAGAAAATCGCATGCGCCAGAACCGTCGATGTGCTCGTTCCGTCGCCGACGGCGTCGCCGGTCTTCTCGGCCGCTTGTCGGAGCATCTGCGCGCCGAGATTCTCTTCGGGATCGGTAAGATCGAATTCCTTGGCGATCGTCATCCCGTCGTTGCAAATGATCGGCGTCCCCCAACTCTTCTGGATTAGCACCGACTTCGATTTTGGGCCTAATGTGACACGAACGGCGTCGCAGAGCAGCGTGGCGCCATGGAGAATCTTCTCGCGGGCCGCGGAACGGAACAAGACTTGCTTATGAGCCATTACCAGACCTCGCTTCAAGCGTTGCCGGCCCCAGAAGGAACAGGCGGAATCGAAGCTGTCGCTTTTCCCGTCGGTTCACATTGATGTGCATCAAAGACCTGCACCGAGCCTTCGTACGTCGGAGCGTTTGCGCACTGGGGCGGTGCGCAGCATGAAGGCCGACGCCCCCGAGCCGTTAGTGCTCGAAGCTCCCGCCCGCATGCCAAACGAGACGGTCGCTTGTGAGCCGAGAATCAGGCCGTGCATGGCCGATGCCCGTCGTGCTCGCGTTCTGGAGGAGATGCGGCTCGGGCGCTTCGCGACTGCGGTTCGGCTTTCACCTGGCGACGGGGTCGCGGTCGGATCCCGAATTGACATGGGTCAAGGCATTGCGCATAGGGCGCGGCCAATATATTCGCATGGAAGATGAGGATCGGGACATTCTGGCCGTAGCAAGAGCAGCCGTTGTCAGCTTCGGTGCGGACACCCCTGGGATCATGGACCGACGCGCCGAAGCCCATTTGTGCGCGGATGAATGGGAGGGCGCCGAGTTCTGGCAGCGCGTGGCGGATGCCGCGCGGATGCTGTTGGCGGGGCGTTCGAGGACGCTCTGTCATTTTTCATCGTGATATTTTCGCGCAGCTCGGCACTGGGCCAACTCGATCTGCGCCAAACGGCGGAATCAAGGCAGCCGCCTCGTCGCCGCATCCTGGTCCAGCATCTGGATAAGCGCGATGCCGCATCAGGTTCACGGGCCAACCGCGCGCGATGCTCCGCACCCTTGCGCCGACGGCGACCGAATGCGGATTAATACCTATGGTCCCTCTAGCTCCGCTCGGACGGTGCGGAGCCGGCGCCGGCATCGCGTTGCAGCTGCGCGCGGGCTTCGGCGCCGAACGCGGCAAGTTGGCCGCGTATATGCTCCTCGGCCATGGGAGCGCCGCCGGCAATGAGATCGTCCCGGATTTTATTGATGATCCCCTGATCGTCGTGCCCGGTTATTTCGGCATCGACGATGGTCTGCGCATAACGCACCGCCGCCTCGCCGGCGAGCCCCATATGGCCGGCCGCCCATAGGCCCAGCAGCTTGTTGCGCCGAGCCCTGATTCTAAAGCCGAGTTCCTGTTCGCGCTCGAATCTGCGCTCGGCGGCCTTCTCACGGTCTTCGAACATCGTCATCGGAGGCTCCTGTGGTGCGGCAACCCGAACTGTCGGCGATCGGGGGCGGCGCTACATTGATCCAGGTCATCGCAGCTTCATCCGCGCGATGGCGCCGCGGTCAAAAAGTGGCCGCCCCGCGAGCGGAGCGAAAGCGAACGTTACGAGCGGATTCCTCGGTGGCTCCTGCCGTCGCCGGGACGCTCGCGGCGGCTTGAGCTAGATCAATGCGCGATCCGGCAGCGGAGGCCGATCCTAACCGTCTTCCTTCAAACCCGGAGGGCCGAGACATGCCGTACGACGAGAAATCCGCGGGACCGCCCCAAACGCCGGCACTCACGCCTGATTGGGGAGCACCTTTCGGAGCCTTTCTCGAGGGCGGTCAGCAAGCTTATGTGCGGTGGCTGCAAACGATGTTTGAGCTTTCGCAGGAGATCACCCGGTTCGCGCAGGACCGTTTGCAGGAAGATATGACAGCCTGGGCGACGCTGGTCTCCTGTCATAACCCCCAAGAAGCGGTGGAATGTCAACGTCAATTTTCCGCGAAAGCGGCGGCGCAGTACAGCGAGGAAATCGGCAAACTCTCACAGATGATGACGAGGATGGCCATCTCGGGCCTGTTCTCTGCGCCGCAGACGCACAAGAGCGCCGGTGCCTGACCGGCGCTGGCAGGCTCGTTGGAATGAGGAGCGGACGATGAAACTGCGGCGCGTTTTCCTGGCTTTGACGTGCGTTCTGCTGCTCTCGGCATCGGCCTTTGCCGGTCCTCGCGGCGCACGTTCGGCCGGCGGACATTGGAGCGGCGCCGATGGCTGGCACAATCACGGCGGCTGGCACGGCACCATCGGCCATTTCGATCATGGCTATTGGCAAGGCGGTCATTGGTGGCATGGCCTCTATAGCGGCCGACTGGGCTGGTGGTGGATCGTCGGACCGGATTGGTACTGGTATCCCGAGCCGATCTATCCCTATCCCAACCCGTACCTGCCGCCGGGGGCGGTGACCGGCTTCTGGTACTGGTGCGATGCCTATCGTCAGTATTATCCTTTTGTCGGCGCCTGCCCCTCGGGCTGGCGCGCCGTGCCGGCGCAGTAGAAGCGGGCGCGGCACGCCTCGAGAGGCCAGAACGAACGAGCCTCGGGGCAGAGGCTTCCGGAAGTGGCAGCCGGGCCCATTGGCGTGCGCGCTGCCGATTCGGCAAAATCGACGCCGAGCGGCCGCACCACTCGATCATCGGCGTCGATGAGCGGTCCAATGCCGAATGTCTGAGGAACACGACGTCGAGGGTGCGCCCGACGGGAGAGCGAGGCGCGGCTCCGGCCGGACGGTGGTGCCGGTTTCGCTGCCCATGCCCCAGTTCCGGAACCGCTGCCGCTTCGCGACGGCGCGGGGTTCTCCTTGCGGAGATCGCCCTCATCCTTGCACGGGCCGGCGGGCCTGCACTGGCGCCTGGCATCGCTTCGGGGGACGGCCGCATCGAGGCGGACGAGATCGATACCGACACCAAGTTTGCCGACCGAATCGCCAAGCTGCTGGCCGCCGAGCTGACATGGTGCATACGGCCGATGTCGTCGCGGTCATGGACACCCAGGACCTCGAAGCGTCCTTGCGGCGGGACCAGAGTGCCGACATCAACGTGGTCTGCCGCACGTCCTCTTCGTCGCGCTGATCGCCAGTCCGTTTCGTCTGTTCCGCGCTTTCGTGCGGGGGCGATCTGATGCTCGCTCGCCTCCGAAAGGCGCGGCGCCCAGTGATCGCGACCGCTCGCCGCGGACGCGCGGGGCCGATGCAGCGCCTATTGCGGCTTACCGCCGGTCAAATTTCAGGATCAGCCGATTGCGCGTGCCGCTGCGCTCGTAGCTCATCGCCGCGGCAAAGCGGTGCATGAGCGGAATGCCGAAGCCGCCGCTCTCCGCATCCTCGAGCGAGGGCGGCCGGCTGCGTGCCTGGAACTGACAGGGATCGAAGGGCTGTCCCTCGTCTTCGATTTGGGCTGTAATCTGGTCCCCGGCCTCATCGAGCATCACCAGGATTTCCGGCCGTTCTGCCGGCGCGATGCCATGTCGGATGACATTGGACACGGCCTCCTCGAGGCAAAGCTGGAGGCCGAATGTCACGCTGTCGGGCAAATTCGCGCGGCGCGCGAATCCGTCGGCCCAGGCGGCCATGCGGCCGACTTCCGCCAAGTCCCTGTCGAGAACGAGCGATCGCGTGCGTGCCATCCCATCCCCTGCCGACATCTCGGACACCGGCCAGCCCATCGGCCTTACCCGAGGACCGCCGCGACGGCCGCGTTGCTGTCGTGATAGATCGGAATCAGCGTGTCGATGCTGGCGGTTCTAAGCGCCTTCTCGACATTGGCTTCCGGAAATACCAGCACCATCCTGCCGCCCCTGATGCGAACGGCCTTGGCTCCGGAGACCAGAGTGCGGATGCCCATCGAAGCGATAAAACTGACGCCCGACATGTCGACGACCACCGCCCGCCGACTGCCGGAGACGGTATTGAACCGGAGATCGATGACAGCGGAACCGGCGATGTCGAGACGCCCCGCCAAAACAACCTTGGTAACGCCTCCTTCCAACTCCTCGACCACCATCTCCATCTGTTTCCCCTTTCGGCGAACTACAGGATATAGTTTCTACTATCGAAGGAACTTGCGCGCCGAGGCACCATTATCCCGTTCGGTGCCGATTGGACAATGATAGCATTTCAATTTGATGACATACGGTACTCGATCAATTCCGTTACGAGATCGGGTAGCATAGGCTTCGCAAAGTCGAAGGTATCGGTCCCGCAGGCTCGCTGAGCATGGCCGTCCAGCTTACGGAAGCGATAGAACCGACGGCCATCGTTCGGCTGATCCGGGATCATCCTCTGTTCGCGTCGCTGTCGGCCGAGGCGGTCGACGACCTCGTCAATAGCAGCCGGCTGCTCGCGCTCGAGCCCGGCCAGCCGATCGTGCTGCAGGGGGACACGAGCGATGCGGT
>JASHRZ010000435.1 GCA_030037055.1 Alphaproteobacteria bacterium | reverse complement strand
TCGTTCTGTTCTTCGTGACCTTCTTTCCCGGCTCTGTTCTCGCAGGATTGGCGGCACCTGCAGTATGGGCCAGGCGACGCGACAGCGCCCTTCGCTTTCTCGTGGCATGGGTGGTGCCCTCATGGATAGTGTTTGAACTATCGGTGACGAAGTTGCCGCATTACACCCTGCCGCTCTATCCGGCCATCGCCATCCTTATTGCCGGAACCGTCGAAGCCAAAGGACTGTCGCAGCAGCGCTGGCTCAAACGTGGCCTCATGTGGTGGTTCGTTGTCCCGCTTCTCGTCAGCATCGCTGCGATCGCTGCGGCGGTCGTGATTGACCACGACTTCCTCTTGGCCGCCTGGCCGTTCTTCGTCGCGGCAACCACCTGTGGTCTTTTGGCTTGGCAATTGTACGATCGCGACGGTGCCGAGCTGGCGATGACGCGCGCGACGGCGGCAGCCGTGTTGATGGCAATCGGCGTTTATGCGGTCGTTGTGCCGGCGCTGGGCCCACTGTTCCCGAGCGTGGCGCTCGCCAGCGTGCTGCGGGAGTCCGACTGCGCGCAGCCGGTCGCCGCCAGCGTCGGGTACGAGGAGCCGAGCCTGGTGTTTCTCGCCGGCACCAGTACCCGTCTCACGGATGCACGCGGAGCGGCCGAGTTCTTACGCGGCGGCACCTGCCGCTTTGCTTTCATCAAAGCTGACCAGGAGTCCGCATTCATTGAGCGCGCCGGAGCGATCGGACTACGCTATGAGCGCGGCCCGCGCGTTGAAGCGTTCAACTTCAGCAAGGGCCAGCCCATCATCATCGCCGTCTTTTGCTCGGACGACGTACCGTTACCGTGACCAAGACTAGGCTGCGCCCGTTGGCACTGCGTGGGCGGCGAACACTGTCAAACCTGTGCGGCCCTATACCCTCCGGCTAGGGGGAGCAGAACCCATTGGTTCGAGGAGCACGACCGTGCACATTGCCGATGACGGTCCGGCGACCCGAGAGACAAGGCAAAACGCGTGGCCGAAAGTGTGGAGCTCTCTGTAAGGTCGCCGCGCACACAGTGCTGGCAGCATTATGCCATGCAATCAACTTGCGAGTTTGCGGATTACCGGTGCAAGAGGACGTCGTGGCCGCGAATTGAGCGGCGAAATGTCGGCAATCGCGTATGGTCGAAAAGCGAAACTTTGGCAGCAGGCGCCAGTGATCCCATGGGTCCAAAATATTGAGATGAGGCTCTCGTCGCTCCAATTTCGATCCGAGGACGCGCTGGGCGCGTGCGGGGCTTTATCGCCGTCGGCGAGAGCCATCGAGCCGGTGGAGCTCCACCACGGCCGAGCCCGGGAACGGGCCGAGGCCATTGGTTCCGCGCTCTTGGACTTAAGAGCAAATCGTTGTTTCGGCTGTCAAATGCGCAAAAGCGCGACGTCGCGAGCAGATACCGGGTTCAACCCGCCATAGTCACTGCCTCTCTAGCTTGTCGGTAGGGCGAAAATGCGCGAATGTTCATTCCCGTTTGCGGCCTTACTTTTGGGGAAGACCGGCTCGGGCGTCCGCTGCGGGCGGAGCGCCGGAAATCCCGCCGCTCATCGGGTCAGTGCTGGCGCATATCGCGGTGAGAGTTAAAATGGGCAAACAGCCGGAAGCGTTCACGCTTAATGTGTCAGCAGCTGACATTGCTGATCTGAGGGAGCGCCTCGCGCGCACTCGGTTCCCGGATGAGGCGCCTGGCCCGCCATGGACTTATGGCACGAGTGTCACCTGGATGCGGGAATTGGTTGAATATTGGCGCAATGGATTCGACTGGCGCGCCCAGGAAGCGCGGCTAAACGCCTTCCCGCAATACAAAGTCACACTGCACGATATCGATCTTCATTTCATACATGCCAAAGGCGAGGGTCCTAATCCATGTCCACTGCTGCTATCGCACGGGTGGCCGGGCTCGGTCTTTGAGTTCCTCGACCTGATCCCTCGGCTTACACATCCCAGCCGGTTCGGTGGTGCTCCGGCTGATGCGTTCACGGTCGTGGCGCCCTCATTGCCTGGCTTCGGATTGTCGTTTTCGCCTGGACAGCGGCGTTTCGGAGTAGAGGCCATAGCCGACTGCTTTGCCGATCTGATGACCGACGTCCTTGGCTACAAGCGCTTCGGCGCGCAGGGCGGCGACTGGGGTTCCTTCATTACTTCGCGACTGGCCTACGCGTATGCTGACCGGCTGATCGGGATCCATCTCAACTTGATGCCTCTGCGGCGCGATCCCAATATGGTGGCTGATCCCACGCCCGAGGAGCGGAAATACCTGGAGGAGCTCGCCACGTGGTTGAAGGAGGAATCCGGCTATCAATGGATCCAGGGCACGCGGCCCCAGACCCTCGCATTCGCGCTGACCGATTCTCCAGCGGGTCTGGCGGCGTGGATCATCGAGAAATTCTACAGATGGTCGGATTGCGGCGGAGATTTGAATTCGGTGTTCACGAAGGACGCCCTTCTGGCGAACATCGGCCTGTATTGGTTCACCGGTGCGATCGGTTCGTCCTTCTGGCCGTACTATGCCCGCATGCACGGACCTTGGCCCATCCCTGACGGTGGCGCGATTACGGTACCGACAGGCTATGGCGAGT
>JASHRZ010000434.1 GCA_030037055.1 Alphaproteobacteria bacterium | reverse complement strand
CCAGGCGACGCTGCACCGCCTGGCCGCGGGCGGCCTCAGCGCGCGCGATCTCGCCGAGCTTGCTCGCCTCGCCGAGGCGCTGCGGCGCACCGGCTGGATCGGCCACGCCCTCGCCGCCGCGCCGGTTGACGGCGCCATGTTCCTCGACGGCGTGATCGACGCCGCCATCGACGGCACGGCGATGCGGACCTGCATCGACACCGTCCGCCGGCTGACGCACGCAGCGCGCGATCAGCTCTCGCTCGACATGTGGCGCACGCTGCATCATTTGACCGGCGAGGCCGCCGCGCGCTTCGCGCTCGGGCCGCGCGAGCCGGACCGACTGCTCGAGGCGCTCGACGCGACCATCGCCGCCATCGCCGCCTTCGCCGGCCTTGCCGCGGAGAACATGACGCGCGGCGCCGGCTGGCGGTTTCTCGATCTCGGCCGGCGGATCGAGCGCGGCATTGCCGTCGCGCGGGCGGTGGGCGGCGTCATGACCGGCCCGCCGGCGCAGATGGAGGCCGGGCTGCGTCTGGCGCTCGAGCTCTGCGACAGCACCAACGCCTATCTGCAGCGCGATCCCGTCGCGACGAGCTATGCCGAGGCGCTCGCCTTCGTGCTCGCCGAGCGCGGCAACCCGCGCTCGCTGCTCTACCAGCTCGCGCGCATCGAGCGGCATCTCGACGCCCAGGCTGCCGCCTTCTCCCCGGCCGAGAACCGCATTCCCGCGCTCATCGCCGCCATCGACGATTTCATGGCAAGCGCCGCCCCCGACGAGGCGCAGGCGCTGCTCGACCGTGCGGCGGCGGATCTCATGGCGCTTTCGGACGCGATCATGCGCGTCTTCTTCACCCATACCGCCTCGGCGCAGCTCACGAGCTTCGTCGACCGCTCACTCCCGACCGGGGCCAAGACGTGAGGCGCTACGCCATCCGCCACGAGACCGTCTACACCTATCGCGCGCCGGTGGATATCGGCCTGCATCTGCTGCGGCTGACGCCGCTGACCATCCGCGGCCAGCGCTCGCTCGGCCAGACGCTCGCCGTGGCGCCGCTGCCGGCGCGCCAGCACATGTTCGTCGATCATTTCGGCAATGTCGTCCATCACATCGCCATCGAGACGACGCACAGCGAATTCTCGGTCACGCTCGATGCTACCGTCGAGGTGACGCGCGCCGCGGCGAGCGGAGAGGGGCCGGAATGGGAGACGGTGCGCGCAGCGATGCAGGCCGACGGCTTCGCTTCGCCCCCGGCGGTGGCTGAGTTCATCTATCCCTCGCCGCTCGTCGCTCTCGAGGACGGCGCCGCGCTCTACGCCGCCGCTTCCTTTGTCCCGGGACGGCCGATCGTCGCGGCACTGCGCGAGCTCACCCGGCGCATCCATAGCGATTTCGCCTATGCGCCCAACGCCACCACGGTGTCGACCAAGGTGGCGGAGGTGCTCGCCACGCGCCGCGGCGTCTGCCAGGATTTCGCCCATCTCATGATCGCGGGATTGCGCGGCCTCGGCCTGCCGGCGCGCTATGTCTCGGGCTATCTGCGCACCGCCACCGCCGAGGGCGGCGCGGTGCGGCGCGGCTATGACGCAAGCCATGCCTGGGTCTCCGCCTGGTGCGGCGCCGCACTCGGCTGGGTGGAGCTCGATCCCACCAACGATCTCGTCGTCCGCGACGAGCATGTCGTGGTCGCCTACGGCCGCGACTTCTCCGACGTGACGCCGCTGCGCGGCGTCATCCTTGGCGGCGGCAGCCACACGCTCAGCGTCGCCGTCAGCGTCGCCGACCTCGACCGCGGCGCCGAAATCGCCGCCGCCCGCGACGCGCCCGATGCCGCCTAACATGCGCTAAGCGCACGACATTGTTCACCATTTGACCTACGTCAATGCCGTTTTACCGGCAAAGGCGATGATGTCACCCGGCGCAGTGCGGGAGACGGCGCGTGCCGGGAAACCTGAAGATCGCCTACAAGCTTCTGGCCAACGACCGGGCGAGATTCGCGGCGCTTCTGCTCGGCATCACCTTTGCCGTGTTCCTGATGATCGCGGTCACGTCGATGTTCTCGGGCACGTTGAAGCGCGCCTCGGCCACGGTCATCAATCTGGGCGGCTCGATCTGGGTGATGGATCCCTCGATCCAGACGGTGGCCAACACGATTCCCCTGCCCGATTATGTTCTGGACGAGGTCCGCAGCATTCCGGGCGTCAAATTCGCCGTGCCGGTCTATGCCGGCTCCGCGCTGCTGAAGCTGCGTGACGGCACCTACCAGTCCGCCAATATCGTCGGCCTCGACGACGCGAGCCTCTTCGGCAGGCCGATGCTCATTTCCGGGCATATCGAGGACATCTTTGCCGAAAATGCCTTTATCGCGGTCAAGGATTCCGAATTCTACAAGCTCGAGAATCCGACGATCGGCACCGATTTCGAGATTAACGACCATCGGGGCGTGATCGTCGGCATCGCGAAGGTCGCCTCGAGCGGCCTCTTCGGCGTGCCCACGCTCTACACGACCTACTATCGCGCGGTCTACTACATCCCCAACATGCGCTTCACGATCTCCTACATTCTCGTGGAGCCGAAGACGCCTGCCGATGTCGCGGCGATCAAGCGGCAGGTCGCTGCGGCGGGATATCTCGCGCTGACCAGGGACGAGTTCATCACGAAGATTTCCGACTTCTACAAATATCAGACCGGGATCGGCGTCAACCTGATGCTGATGACGGTGATCAGCTTCATCATCGGCTTGTCCATCTCGGGACAGACCTTCTACACCTTCATTCTCGAGAACGTCGAGCGCTTCGGCGCTTTGAAGGCGATCGGCGCGAAGGGCCGCGAGCTCGTCTTCATGATCCTGTTCCAGGCGGCGTTCGTCTCGGCCACCGGCTTCGGCATCGGCGTCGGGCTGTGCTCCATGGTCATATGGCTGGCCCGCGTCTATCTTCCCGACTACGCCGCGATCATGACCTTCCCCAATCTGGGCCTCGCTTTCGGCATGGTGGTCGTGATCGCCGCCGTGTCGAGCTATGTCGGCGTCCGCAAGGTGCTGACGATCGAGCCCTTCGACATCTTCAGAGGCTAGGATGCCGAGGATAGCCATCCAGGCGACAGGCCTCACCAAATGGTTCGGCGAAGGCGAAGCCCGGACCTATGCCGTGCGCGATGTCAGCTTTGATGCCTATTTCGGCGAGATGCTGTACGTGGTCGGACCATCGGGCAGCGGCAAGACCACCATGCTCAGCATGATCTCGGGAATCCTGCGGCCGAACGCGGGCAAGGTGATGGTCGAGGGCACCGATATCTGGAGCCTTTCCGATAACGCGCTGGCCGCGTTCAGGCTGCATAAGATCGGCTTCGTCTTTCAAGACTATCATCTGTTTCCGCGCCTCACCACCGCCGAGAACGTTGCGATACCCCTGATCCTGCAGAACCGCGACTGGGACGAAGCGATGGACGAAGCCATGCACGATCTGGAGGTCGTCGGCCTCAAGGACAAGGCGCCGTTGCCGCCGGTGAAGCTCAGCGGCGGCGAGCAGCAGCGCGTGGCGATCGCCAGGGCCATCGTCAGCCGTCCCGACATCATGATCTTCGACGAGCCGACAGCCTCGCTCGACGGCGAGACCGGACGGACCATCGTGAGCTTCGTGCGCCAACACGTCCTCACCGACCAGCGCTGCATCGTCATGGTCACCCATGACGCCCGCATCTACGAGTTCGCCGATCGCATCGCGAAGATGGAGGACGGAAGGCTGACGGGCACGGAGCGGGAGAAGTTGGATGCGTGAGAGAGTGATCTTCATCCTGTCGGCCGTCGGCCTGGCGGTGGCTCTGGTCAGCGCCTTCATCTTCAGCCAGCAGCCGGCCGCGGAGGCGCCAGTGTTCAAGCCAGCCGCTAATCCCTATCCGAAGGGAGTCTATGCCAACGGCATTATCGAAAGCGAACAGACCCAGGGCGAGAACATCAACATATATCCCGAAGTCTCGGGCCCGATCACGCAGGTCCTGGTCGCCGAAGGCGCCAAGGTCCATAAGGGCGACCCGCTTCTGACGATCGATGATTCCGTACAGCGGGCGACGGCGGAACAGCAGCGCGCGCAGGCGGAGGCCGCGCTCGCGGTGCTCGAGGAGCTCAAGGCGGAGCCCCGGCCGGAGACCCTCGACGTGTCCATTGCGCAGGTCGATAACGCCCGGGCGCTTCTCAAGAACACACAGGATCAGCTCCAAAAGCAGCAGCAATCCTACGATCTCGATCCCCGGTCGGTCAGCCTCGAAGCGCTGGACAACGCCCGCAACGCCGAAAAGATGGCGGAAACCAACCTCAAGGTCGTCGAGAAGCAATACATCCTGACCAAGGCGGGCGCCTGGATCTACGACATCCAAAATCAGGAACGGCTATACACGGCCTTATGCAAAGCCTACGCCGCCTCGGCGGCATTGCTGGCCAAGTATGTCATCACGGCGCCCGCCGACGGCGTCGTGCTCTCGGTTCAGGCCACCGTCGGCAGCTATGTTTCGCCTCAGGGCGGCTACGACGCCTATACCCAGGGTTTCAACCCGCTCATCGTCATGGGAACGCCGCAGGACCACCTCGCGGTGCGCGCCTATGTCGACGAGATCCTGGTTCCCCGGCTGGCCGATCCCGCGAAGATCGACGCGCAAATGTTCATCCGCGGCACGGACGTTCACGTGCCTCTGACCTTTGCGCGCGTCCAGCCCTATGTCTCGCCGAAGATCGAGCTCTCGAACGAGCGGCAGGAACGGGTCGATGTTCGCGTGCTGCCGGTGATCTTTCGCTTCGAACGCCCGAAGAGTCTGAATGTCTATCCGGGGCAGCTGGTCGATGTCTATGTCGGCGAGAAATAGCCGTCCGATGACGGGCGGCCGGTTCCGGCTCGGTGCCGCGGTCGGCCTGACGGCGCTGCTGTCGGCCTGCGCGGTGGGGCCGGACTTCCATCGCCCGGAGCCGCCCGCTGTCTCGCACTATTCCATGGATACCGATCCGACCGTGACCACCTCGGCCGCCGGCACCGCGCAGCGCTTCGCGCCGGGCGCCGCGGTCGCCGCGGATTGGTGGCGGCTCTTCAACTCGGAAAAGCTCGGCGCGCTCATCGACCAAGCCATCGCCGCCAATCCGAGCCTCGAGGCGGCCCAGCAGAGCCTGCGCCAGAGTCAAGACAATCTGCGCGCCGGATACGGCATCTTCTTCCCGTGGCTCGGCGCCGATTTTGCCGCCGAGCGGCAAAAGTTCTCGCCCTTAACCGTCGGTAGCACCGCACCGGGACCGCTTTACAACCTGTTCACGCTGTCGGGCACGATCAGCTATCCCCTCGACATCTTCGGCGGCGAGCGGCGCGCCGTCGAAGGGCTTGCGGCTCAGGTGGATGTGGAGCGCGCGACCGAGCTCGCGACATATCTCACCTTGTCCGCCAACATCGTCGACACGGTGATCGCCAAGGCCGCCTACCGTGCCGAGATCGACGCGACGCAGCAGCTCATCGTGCTGCAGGGACAGCAGGTCGAGCTGGCGAAGATCCAGGCACGCGCGGGCACGGTGCCTTATTCCACCGTGCTGAGCCTCGAGAGCCTGCTTGCCTCCTACGAAGCGACGATCCCGCAGCTGCAGCAGAAGCTCACCCAGAGCGACGATCTCCTGGCGACGCTTGTCGGCCGCACGCCGGCGGAATGGACGCCGCCGGAGATAAGCCTCGCCGATCTCGCGCTCCCCGGCGACCTGCCGGTCAGTCTGCCTTCCGATCTCGTGCATCAGCGTCCCGACATCCTGGTAGCGGAGGCGACCGCGCACGCCGCCAGCGCCGGTGTCGGCGTCGCCACCGCGGCCATGCTGCCGAGCGTCGCCTTGAGCGGAACCTACGGCACCAACAGCACGGCCATGAACAATCTGTTCTCCTCCGCCGGGCATTTCTGGAGCTTCGGCGCGGATGTCACCGCACCGCTGTTCGAAGGCGGGAAATTGTGGTTCCAGCGCAAGGCGGCCATCGACGCCTATCGGCAGGCGATGGCGCTTTATCGCCAGACGGTGCTGAGCGCCTTCGCCCAGGTAGCCGACACGCTGCGCGCGCTCGACCACGACGCCGCCGCGCTCCAGGCGCAGGAGAAGGCGCTCAAGACCGCCGAGGAGGCATTGCACCTGGTGCAGGCGAATTACGCCGCCGGTCTTGCCACCTATCTCGAAGTCCTGACCGCGGACGCGCAATATTATCAGGCGAAGATCAACGATCTCGAGACCATTGCCGTGCGCTACCAGGACACGGTCGCCCTCTTCACCGCGCTCGGCGGCGGCTGGTGGAACGCCGAGCGCGGGGGCGTCACGGCAGCCGCACCGACAGCGGATTGACCGCGCCGCCCGCAAGCGATCGTTGCTGATCTTTCATGCATGACCCGGCCCGGGCTTCACGGATGCAGCGAGCGCGCCGCGCGACGATGGAAGGCCTTCCGGTTGAGCTCCTCAAGCGCAACTTACGGTCGCCCCCGCATGACCAAAACCCTCAACCATCATCATGCCCCGGGGACGCTGATTGAGGAAATCGGCAACGGCCCGAGAGACCTCAACCGGACAGTCGTCGGTCGCCTAGGGCTCCGCTGCGCAATCTCCAACCCGTCAAGCCGGGACGAGTGTCTGATTTCATACGTTTCATGCCTAGGCATGATGGCGCTTCACGCTGCGAGGGCGAACCCGCGCGCTCCGTGAAAATAAAAAAAAAGGAAGGATTAACCCACGGCCTCATACGATGCCGCCATGCAAGCGGATCCCCGGGAGCAACGTCTCACCCTGCGCGTGCTGCATTACTGGCGCGACCGCGCCGGCGCCCGCGCTTTTCCGCTGCTGCGCGACATCGATCTCGCCGCTCTCGACGAGGATTCCGGCAATTGCCTCCTCATCAAGCTTGCGGCACCGATCGAGCGCTCCTCCTTTCTCTATGTTGGTCCGAATCTTGGCGGTCCCGAAGAAGCCGGGTTCGTGGGTCGGGCCGTTGCAGACTGCCCGGCGCAAACCGTGCTTCAGAGGGCAACGTCCTACCTGCCGCGCGTCGTGGAAAAGTGCGTGCCGATCAGCATGGGCGGCGCGATCGTGACATCCGCCTCGCTCATTCTCTATCGCAGCATCTTGATGCCCTTGACCGAGGATGGCAGCACGGTCACCGCGGTCCTCGGCGCGGCAAACTCGCGTGAAATTCGCTCC
>JASHRZ010000433.1 GCA_030037055.1 Alphaproteobacteria bacterium | reverse complement strand
CTTGGGCGGCATCGACGCGCTCGCCACCTGCGCCGGCGTCCTCGACACCACGCCGTTCATGGTGGTGCCGGTCGCGACCTTCCGCCGGCTTTACGACGTAAACGTCATCGGGACATATCTCGCGATCCGCGAGACGGCAAAGCACATGCCGCGCGGCGGGCGCATCTGCACCGTGGCGAGCGTCGCGGGACTGCGCGGAGGCGGCATCGGCGGCACCGCCGCCTATGCCGCGAGCAAGGGCGCGATGGTGGCGCTGACCAAGAACGCGGCGCGCTCGCTGACGGAGAAGGGCATCGCGGTCAACACCGTGGCGCCCGGCCCGATCGAGACGCCAATGCTCGAGCGCGTCTTCGCCGTTCCCGGCGTGCGCCAGCGCGTCGAGAGCATGATCCCCATGGGCCGCACCGGCCAGCCCGAGGAGGTGGCCGAGACCATCGCCTGGCTGCTGTCGCCCAAGGCGGCTTACGTCAACGGCGCGACGCTCACCGTCGATGGCGGGCTGGTGATGCCATAGGAGCATCGTCGCGGAGGAGCGCCATGACCGGGATCACGCGCAGAGCCTTCCTCGGCGCCGCCGCCGCTTCCGTGCTTCCGCGCCGCGCGCAGGCCGCCGGCTTCACTTACAAATATGCGAACAACGCGCCGGCCGACCATCCGCTCACGCTGCGCACGCGCGAGGCGGCGGAGAAGATCAAGCAGGAATCTCACGGCCTTCTCACGATCGAGGTCTTCCCCAACAATCAGCTCGGCGGCGATACGGACATGCTGTCGCAGGTGCGCACGGGAGCGATCGAGTTCTTCACCTTGTCGGGGCTGATCCTGGCGACGCTGGTTCCGGTGGCGTCCATCAACGGCATCGGCTTCGCCTTCAGGGATTACGGGCAAGTCTGGCCGGCGGTGGACGGCGAGCTCGGCGCCTTCGTGCGCGCCGCCATCGGCCGGGCCGGGCTCTTTGCCTTCGACAGGATGTGGGACAACGGCTACCGCCAGATCACCAGCAGCACGCACCCCATCAACAGCCCCGAGGATCTCAGAGGCTTCAAGATCCGCGTGCCGGTCAGTCCGCTCTGGACCTCGATGTTCAAGGCGTTCGGCGCCTCGCCCGCCAGCATCAATTTCAACGAGGTCTATTCGGCGCTGCAGACCAAGGTGGTCGAGGGCCAGGAGAATCCGCTGAGCTTGATCAAGATCGCCAAGCTCTACGAAGTGCAGAAATTTTGCTCGCTCACCTTCCATATGTGGGACGGGTTCTGGATGCTGGCCAATCAGGGCGCCTGGGACGCGCTGCCCAGGGATCTGCAGGAGATCGTCCAGCGCAACTGGAACAACGCCGCGCTTCAACAGCGGGACGACATCGCCAAGCTCAACACCAGCGTCCAGGGCGAACTCGAGAAAGAAGGCATGGTGTTCAACAAGCCCGATGCGCAGGCCTTCCGCGCGGTGCTGAAGCTTGCCGGCTTCTATACCGAGTGGCGCGAGAAATATGGGCGCGAGGCCTGGGCGCTGCTGGAGAAATACGCGGGCGAGCTCGCCTGAGATGGCGCCCGAGCGCGATCGCGCCGCTACGGCGGCATCGCTCGACGGCGCGGGCGTCGCCGACGGCGAGACGGTGGCTCGGACGCCGCGTGCGGGCCTCGAGCGCACGCTGGCGGCGATCACCGAAGTTCCGGCGGCGATCCTCGTGGCGCTGGAGATCGTCGTGCTCTTCGCCGGCGTACTGTCGCGCTACGTCTTCCGTGCGCCGCTCACCTGGAGCGACGAGCTCGCCTCGATCCTGTTCCTCTGGCTCGCCATGCTCGGCGCGGTCATTGCGCTCCGGCGCGGCGAGCACATGCGGCTCACCGCGATCGCGGGCCGCGTGCCGGGGCGCTGGCGCGCGCTGCTCGAGACGGTGGCGGCGCTGGTGGTGATGGCGTTCGTCGTGCTCGTGCTGCTGCCGGCGCATCGCTACGTACTCGACGAATGGGCGATCCTGACGCCGGCGCTGGAGATCCACAACAGCTTCCGTGCCGCCGCCATTGAGGTGGGCGCGGCGTTCATGATGGTGATCGCGCTCGCGCGGCTGGTGGCGCGCGCGAGCCTCGCCCAGGCGGCGGCGGCGCTCGCCCTCACCGCGCTCGCGGCGGCGGCCTTCTTCCTGGCGCGGCCGGCGCTGCTGGCGCTCGGCAATTACAACCTCGTCGTCTTCTTTGTCGTGCTGGTGGCGGCATGCGTCGCCATCGGCGTGCCGATCGCCTTTGCCTTCGGCGTCGCCACCCTCTCCTATCTGGCGCTGGCGACGCGCGTGCCGCTGATCGTGGTCATGGGGCGCATGGACGAGGGCATGTCGCACCTCATCTTGCTCGCCGTGCCGCTCTTCGTCTTTCTCGGCGTGCTGATCGAGATGACGGGGCTCGCCCGCGCCATGGTCGATTTCCTTGCCGCGCTGCTCGGCCATGTGCGCGGCGGCCTCTCCTATGTGCTGCTCGGCGCGATGTATCTCGTCTCCGGCATTTCCGGCTCCAAAGCCGCCGACATGGCGGCGGTGGCGCCGGTGCTGTTTCCGGAGATGAAGCGGCGCGGCGCGGCGCCGGGCGAGCTGGTGGCGCTGCTCTCCGCTTCGGGCGCGATGTCGGAGACCATCCCGCCGAGCCTGGTTCTGATCACCATCGGCTCGGTCACCGGCATCTCGATCGCGGCGCTGTTCAACGGCGGGCTGGTGCCGGCGCTGGTGCTGGCGCTGGCGCTGGTAGCGGTCGCGTGGTGGCGCTCGCGCGGCGAGGACCTTTCCGGCGTCGCCCGCGCCTCGCCGCGCGAGGTCGGCCGCGCCTTCCTCGCGGCGCTGCCGGCGCTGGTACTGCCTTTCATCATCCGTGCTGCGGTGGTCGAAGGCATCGCCACCGCCACCGAGGTCTCAACCATCGGCATCGCCTACACCGTGATGGCGGGGCTTTTCCTTTATCGCCAGTTCGACTGGCGCCGGCTCTATCCGATGCTGGTCGACACCGCGTCGCTGTCGGGCGCGATCCTGCTGATCATCGGCACCGCCACCGCCATGGCCTGGGCGCTGACACAATCGGGATTCTCCGGCAAGCTCGCCGCCGTCATGGCCGCGGCGCCCGGCGGCCGGGCGGGGTTCATGGCGGTTTCGATCCTCGCCTTCGCCGTGCTCGGCTCGGTGCTCGAGGGCATCCCCGCGATCGTGCTGTTCGGCCCGCTGCTCTTCCCGGTGTCGCGCGCGCTCCACATCCATGACGTGCATTACGCCATGGTGGTGATCCTCGCCATGGGGCTTGGCCTCTTTGCTCCGCCTTTCGGCGTCGGATTCTACGCCGCCTGTGCCATCGGCCGCGTCTCGCCCGACGCGGCGGCGGCGCGAATCTGGCCTTATCTCGGCGCACTACTGCTGGCGCTCATCATCGTCGCCGCCGCGCCCTGGCTGTCGACCGGATTTTTGTAAGGGGCGGCCGCGGGATCGCAAGCGCGCATTCCGGGTAGCGTCTTGGCGCAAATCCCGATTGGCCGGACGCGGCCGCCAAGCGCCCTCTCCGCCACTTTCCTACTCGCACATCGAGCAGCGCCGCATCCTCGAGCCGCGCGATCGCCTGGCCGGCGAGCGCGGCCTCGACGCTTCGCGCCGTGTCGTTCACGCCCCTTTTCTCCCAACACGTGGCCCATCTCAGGCCCTAGGTCACCGGTGTACACCGGCGACAAAATAATCGCGCTAGGCCGGTGACGCAGAGCGCGCCGAAGCCTGGCGCAGGACCAATGCTACGATCACATTCCTCCGCCGCCAAGGCTGAGGGCAAAGATGCGACGACGCCGTACTAAGCCAGCGCGCGAGCCGACCACCCGTTCGATCGCTCTGCGCTTTCTTATTTGCTTACTCAGCAGCGCCCAAACGGCCCCTCTCTAAAGCACCCCAACGCCGGAAACGCCGCGGCTGTATCCTTGCCCCCTTTGCGCCCGAACATCGGGGCGTTCGCTCAGCGGTAATGGACGGCGAGCCAGACGGTCGGCTCGCCGGGGGCGGTCCAATCGACGCGGTGGCGTCGATGCGCCGGGATGTGCAGATAATCGCCCGCCGCCAACAGCCGCGCGCTTGCCTCGCCTTCGAAGCTGACCCCAGCCGCGCCGCGCAGCAGGATCACCCACTCCTCCCAGCCCTGCTCGAGCCATTGGCCTTTAGGCGTCGCCTGACCGGTGGAGACGATGCGCTCGATGCGCATGTCGGACGTGGAGGCGAGCTGGGTGAACTCTTCCTCGCGCCGCTCCGGCGTCAG
>JASHRZ010000432.1 GCA_030037055.1 Alphaproteobacteria bacterium | reverse complement strand
TTGTGCGACTCGGCCGTGTTAGCGATGGATTGAAGCTGGCTAGTATGATATTACTGCGGTGTCCTTCGGGAGCGCCGCATGTTCTTTCGCATCAAACCCTCGGGCGAGCGCCGATACCTGCAGATCGTCGAGAATACGCGCGACGGCAGGAAGACGCGGCAGAGTGTGCTGGCGACACTGGGCCGGGTCGACGAGCTCGAAGCCTCAGGCCAGCTCGATACGCTGCTGCGCTCGGGTGCGCGGCTGTGCGAGACGGCGGTGCTCATCTCCAGCCTGCGTGCCGGCACGCTCGACGCGGTGGCGACACGGCGCATCGGCGGACCGCTGGTGTTCGGTCGGCTGTGGGAAGAGACGGGCTGCCGCGCGCTGATCGAGGATCTGGCGCATTGGCGCGGCTTCGCCTTCTCGCTCGAGCGGGCGGTCTTCGCCACGGTGCTGCATCGGTTGATGGTCTCGGGCTCGGACCGGGCCTGCGAGCGCTGGCTTGAGGCCTACCGACTCGATGGCGCCGAGACGCTGGAGCTGCATCAACTCTATCGCGCGATGACGTGGCTGGGCGAGGAACTGGCCGATCAGAGCGGCGCGACGCGGGCGCCGCGGCGGACCAAGGACGTGATCGAGGAGCAGCTCTTCGCGCGCCGGCGCAACTTGTTCGCCGATCTCTCGGTCGTGCTCTTCGATAGCACGTCACTCTACTTCTACGGCGCCGGCGGCGAGAGCCTGGGTCAGCACGGCAAGTCCAAAGACCATCGCCCGGACCTAAAGCAGGTGATCGTCGGCGTGGTGCTCGACGAGGCGGGTCGACCGATCTGCTCGGAGACCTGGCCCGGCAACGCCACCGACGTCAAAGCGCTGCTGCCGGTCGTTGATCGGCTGCGGCAGCGCTTCGGCATTACTCGCATGTGCGTCGTTGCCGATCGCGGCATGATCAGCGCCGAGACCATGGCCGAGCTCGACGCACGCGGCATCGAGTATATCCTCGGCGCGCGCGAGCGCTCCGACAAGGAGGTGCGCGAGATCGTGCTCGCCGACACCAAGCCGATGGTGCCGCTCGCCATCCCGCGCGCCCGCGGCGAGGTGACCGAGCTTGCGGTCAAGGAGGTCGTCGTCGGCGATTGGGGACCGGGCGCCAAGCCGCGCCGCTACATCGTCTGCTTCAATCCGCAGGAGGCCAAGCGCGACGCCACCGTGCGCGAGGAGGTCCTCAGGAGCCTTGCCGCGAAGCTCGAGTATGGCGACAAGGGGCTCGTCGGCAATGCCGGTTATCGCCGCTTCCTCGCCACGCCGCGCGAGGGCCACTTCGAGATCGATCCCGACCGCGTCGCCGACGATGCCCGCTTCGATGGGCTCTACGTCCTGCGCACCAACAGCAAGCTCGACACGCTCTCGGTGGCGCTGGCCTATCGCGAACTTTGGCGGGTGGAGCAAATTTTCCGGACGGCAAAGGCGATCCTCGAGACACGTCCGATCTATCACCAATGCGATGCCGCTATTGCCGGGCACCTCTTTTGCTCATTCCTCGCACTGGTTTTGCGCAAAGAGCTCGATGAGCGCCTCGCTGCCGCTAGCCTCGATCCAGAGTGGGCCGATATCGTGCGTGACCTCGACCGCCTCGAGGAGGTCACCGTCGATCAGCAAGCCAAGCGCTTCGTGCTGCGCACCGACGCGACGGGCTGCGCCGCGGGCGTGTTCAAAGCTGTCGGCGTCGCCCTTCCGCCGATCGCGCGCAATCGACCGCCGGCAACCCCGCCGCCCAGGCCAAATCCACCCCCGAAAAAGCGTCGCGGACGGCCGCGGTGTGGTGCCACGCGCGCCTGAATTTCCCGAATTACCGTTTCCAATCAGAAGGTTCGAGATTCGCGGTGTTTAACTTCAGTCAGGCAGCCGCTTCGGGGCTGCAAGAGGTAAACGCAAAAGCCGCGGCGAGGTTCCCGAAAAACCTGCCGCACCAGCCAGCGCTCAATAGGCTTCCTGGGTGAACACGGGATCAATGCGGCCGCCCCAGCGCGTCCGGTAATCCTCGAGCAGAAGCTCGGACGGCGCGCGCCCGCTGTCGATGATCTCCACCAGCGGCTCAAGATAGTGGCTCTCGTCCTGGCCGGTGCCGTCCAGGCGTCTGCGGCGGCGCAGCCCGGCCCGGGCGAGATCGACGACGCGGGCCGCCACATCGCGCACCGTGCCGGAGCGGAAGGGCATGGCGAGGCCAAACCGCGGAAGGCCGATGCGCAGATGCTCGCGCTCCTCGCGCGTCCAGTCGGCGACGAGGTCGCTGGCGCCGTCGAGCGCCTCGGCATCGTAACAGAGGCCGGTCCACAGCGCGGGCAGCGCGCAGATCCGCCGCCATGGCCCACTATCGGCGCCCCGCATCTCCATGTAACGCTTGAGGCGCACCTCGGGGAAAACGATGGTGAGGTGGTCCTCCCAGTCGCTCATGGTCGGCACCGCCCCCGGCAGGTCCGGCAGCCGCCCGGCAAGGAAATCGCGGAAGGACTGGCCGGCGACATCGATGTATTTGCCGTCGCGGTAGACGAAATACATCGGCACGTCGAGCATGTAGTCGACATAGCGCTCGAA